>DASSBY010000001.1:0-4959 GCA_035698285.1 Fimbriimonadales bacterium
CGATCGCACGGCGAACGAGGTTTCCGATGACGCTGTTTTTGGCCTCCGCGAACCCTACGCTCAAGAAGTCGCGTGTATTCGGTTTGGCTGAATCCCCGAAAAATCCGCCGACCGCCGAAATATTTACACCGCCGAGCGCAAATCGAAGGGTCATCGGTTGGTTCACCCCCGAAGAATCGCCCGACACAGTCGGCGCTCCCGCGAGATGCGCCAGGTCGGCATCTCCAGTCGCATCGATAAAAATTTCAGCGCTTAAATCTTTCGTCGCCGAGTCGCCCTTGCACGTCACCCGAATCGACTCAATCCGCTGTCCAACCGTGTGCGCACCGACTAAGAAACTCCCGAAAAGTCGCGTAACCCCCGCCTCCTCGGCAAGCCTGTCGAGGGCGAGTGCCAGCATCACCGGGTTGTACCAAACCTGTGCGTTCGCAAAGTCCGTCTGCGGCGAAAGCTCTGCGTGCTGCGCTTGTATATCGCGATTGATTCCGCCAACGAGCTGCTCGTCGCCCAAATAATTGGGCATCATCGGCGTTACCCAGCCCATGGACTGCGTGCCGCCGAGTCCGTTCATTTGGTCTATGACGAGCGTTCGCGCGCCAAGCCGCCCAGCCTTGATGGCCGCTGCGGCTCCCGCGGTTCCGCCTCCGCAAACAATAACGTCGAAGTCCACCTTAGTTCGAGACGGCCAAAGGGCTACACTTAGCCGTGGATTTCGAAGAGTACTCTATGGCGCGGAAGCCCGGAATCGATGCGCGGCTCTTAGATATCCTCTCGAGCGAAGATCCTCGGCTAAGGGAGTTTGGGGAAGCGATGAGATATTCGGTGCTTGGCGGGGGCAAGCGATTTCGGCCCCTCCTATGCCTTGCGTTCGCGGATGCCGTCGGTGAGGAAACGCCTGCGGTGCTCGATGCCGCTTGCGCCATAGAACTGATTCACTGTTTCTCCCTCGTCCATGACGATCTCCCCTGCCTCGATGACGACGATCTGCGACGTGGCAAGGAGACGGTACATTTGGTTTTCGGCGAAGCAATCGCTCTTTTGGCCGGAGACGCGCTTTTTGCAAAGGCTTTTGAAGTCATTTCTTCGCTTGCTGCAACGGACGACCGACGGTGCGCCGCCATCGCAGAGCTTGCAGCCGCATCCGGCACCAACGGCATGGTTGGAGGACAAGTCGTCGACGTCACTTCAGAAGGCAAGGAGACGGACCTCGAGACGATTCGCTGGATCCATTCCCGCAAGACGGGGGCACTCATTACGGCCAGCTGCACGATCGGAGCGATCCTCGCGGGCGGCGCGGTAGAGGACATTTCCGCCGCCGCCGCGTACGGCGCGCACATCGGCATTGCCTTCCAAATCGCCGACGACATTCTAAACGAAACCGGCAGCCAGGCCGTCATCGGCAAGCGGACGAAAACAGACGAGCAGAGGCGGAAGGCGACTTATCCGGCGGTCGTGGGCCTGGAGCGGGCAGAACGCATGGCCGAGGATGCCTGCTCTACCGCAGCCGACATCGCCGCTCGATTTGGTCCTAAGGCAGGCACCCTGGTAAGTTTGGCGGCTTTCTCGGTGCGCAGGTCAGTCTAAAGTCCCGCGAATTTGAACCTAAACTTGACCAGGGCGCCACCTAACCTGTATAGTCGCTCTGATGGCGACAATTCGTCCCCTTTCCGGTCTGAGATTCTCACCCGCCGCGGGGGCGATGGAAAACCTCGTGGCTCCGCCCTACGACGTGATAACGGCGGAGGAGCGCGAAGAGCTCGCCGCGAAGAGCGAGCACAACACAGTCCTGCTCACGCTTCCCGAGCAGCTTCCCGACGACCGGAGCAAGTTCGTAAAGTACGCGCGAAGCTCGTCCCTCCTTTCCGAATGGCGTAGAGAGGGCATCCTGGAGGCCGATCAGCCGAACATCTACCGATATCGTCAGGAGTTCATATCTCCCGTGGATGGCGCGAGGCTGCAGCGCGAGGCAGTCGTCTGCCTCATAAAGACCGAGCCCTATGAAAAAGGTGTCGTGCTTCCCCACGAACAGACCTTTCCCAAGCACAAAGAGGATCGGCTGCGCCTGTTGGAAGCAACCGGAGCGCATCTGGAATGCATTTACGGCCTTTACGAGGATGCTGCTCATACGACGGCAATCTCCCTCAACCATGTTAATTGGCAGCCACTCGTAGAAGTCGACACGGACGACGGCATCCACCATGAGTTGGCGCGGACCTCAAACCTTTCCGAAATCACGTCGGTTTGCGCGGCATTCGAGCGGGAGCGTGTTTGGATTGCCGACGGCCACCACCGATACGAAACGGCCCTTGCGTATAGGCAGTCCCTTGGCGAAAAAGACGCGCTCATCCCCGAAGACTTTATGATGATCGCGCTGTCGTCCATGAGCGATCCGGGACTTATCCTTTTGCCGACGCATCGAATTGTTCCCGATATGCCTATTCCGCTTGCCGATATCGAGCAGCGTTTGCAGCGCCGATTTAACACTCAGTACATGGCCAACGCGGAACTGCCCGAAACGCTAAGAAACCTCGACCAACCCGACGTGCGTGTTTTTGGGATTGCTTTGCATGGCGGCACCGGAATTTTGGCGACGATGGAGGAGCCTGAAGATGCCGTCCGCATGGTTCCAGGAGACGCGAGCAGCCTCCTTAAAATGCTCGACGTGACGATCTTGCACGAGATCATTCTAAAGGAATTTGGCATCGAAGACAGCGCTAAAGTCGAATACACTCGCAACGCCCAGGAAGCCATCGACCGCGTAAGGTCTGACCCGAACGCGGTTGCTTTTCTAATGAATCCCCCCACGATCGACGCCATGCGGCGCATCGCCCTTGGAGGCGAAAAGATGCCCCAGAAATCGACGTTTTATTATCCGAAGCTGCTTAGTGGACTCCTTTTTTGGAGCTTCTCGGACTTCAAGTGAAAATATTACTGACTGGCAGCGGCGGCGCGGACGGGGTGCCGGGGTTTTTCGCGAACTCGCGGGTGTCGCAATACGCGCGTGAGCACGGCGGAAAAGACGTTCGGCTTCGCGCTGGCGCCCTCATCGACGGCGATTTGAAAATCGATTTTGGCCCGGATACGTTTGCGCAGTGCTGCGCGTTGGGTTTGAGCGCTGCCGACTGGAAGCATATTCTGTTTACTCATTCGCATTTCGATCACTACGCTCCAAAACTCATGCAGTACGCTTTCCCGCCATTTACCGACGAAGGTTTTCGCCCCGCCGGCGTGTTCGGCAACGCGAATATCGTCGCCGGTTTCGACGGAGCTTTCGATCTCTCGGAGAATATCGAAAGGCGGCAAATCAGCAGCTTCGAAACGGCGCAAATCGGGGACTACACGGTGACGCCGATCCGCGCCTATCATAAGCTGGACGAGGATAGTCTTAACCTCATTATTGAGAAGGGCGGGAAGGCCCTGCTCTACGCCGTGGACACGGGCATCTACCAAGAAGAAACGTGGTCATTCTTGGCCGGTCGCAAACTCGACGCGCTGGTGATAGAATGCTCGGAGGGCTTCCAGACAACCGATTATTGGGGCCACCTTTCGTGTGAGCAGCTTCTGGGTGTCCTCGACAAAATGCGCGCCCTCGGCTGCATGAGTGACGATACGGTCGTCTGCACGACGCACCACTCGCATACGGGCAACGGCACCCATGATGAGCTGGAAGCGTTTTTCAAGCCCAAGGGCGTCGAAGTTGGCTTCGACGGAAAATCCATCGAAATCTAGTCAGATTCTCGCGGCGAAAGCGATCTTTCCTGCGTCCTCTCTTCGGTTATCTAAGTTTTTTACCTCGGATGGACCATGGGGGCGTCGTGCGGCTTCGGCGCTCCCTCCATTTTTAAGTGGTTTCGTCTTTAGGAACAAATTCTGCCGAGGTGAAGACCGCGAGGGCGATCCCGATCGCCAAAACGTTCAGGATGGCGAGGGTGTTCCAGGCAGAAGCGGTGGTGATGTTCTCCGGCGAGAACAGCGAAAGCACCTCCAAAGCCCCCGAATTCGCTCGGGCCGCGTCGGTGTGCGGGCTCAGCGCGCGCAGCTGCGACATAACGGACAGCTTTTTGAAATCGCCCGGCAGGAACGGAATCCAAGACTCCCAGAGAAAGCCGAAGGAAATCGCAAACAGCCACGGTTTGAGCGAAAGAACCGACAGCATCGTGAACAAACTGCAATAGCTGACGGCGCCGACCGGAATGATCAGTAGATCGCGGGTTACGGCGGACGACGTAAGCCCCGAAGGGCCGTAGGTCAGCAGCGCCGTTAGCAGGCATGCCACCATCGTTGCCGCGCTCACCATGATGGACGCCCCGAGCCATTTGGCCATTAGAATTTTCCAGCGCGGAATGGGCCGTGTCAAAAGGTAGGGAATCGTCTTTCCGACCATTTCCGAAGAAACGATTCCGCTGGCGAAAATTACGCTCAGAAGAATCATCGAAAATGAATAAACCGCGAGGGGCGTGGCGATTCCGTATGCGGTTCCGCCATCGAACTCCCTCGCCGCGGCGATCCGAATGAGAATCGCAAAAACGGGTCCGGCAAGGGCGATCACGGCCATGGCGATCAATTTCCTCGGTCGGACGAGATCCCAAACCGCCCACGAGAGAAGCTCGATAAACTTCATCCTTTCACCAAATATCCAAACACCGCTTCAAGATTATTATCGGGAGACATCATGCGCCGAAGCTCGACGTTGCGCTCCATAACCAAATTTGCAATCTGAGAGTAAAATTCGTCCGGCGCGGCAGTTTCAACCTCCATCTTGTCTCGATGGTTCCTGTCAAAAGAAATAGACAAGACCGAGTCCAGACCGAGAACCGTTTGCCCGAATTGTCTTGCCCCGTCCATTTCGATTCGAATTCGATGGGGGTGCTTGTCGATTAATCCGCGAATATCGCGGACGTCGCCGACGGCAAGCAAGCGGCCTCGGTGCAGCAGAACGATGCTGTGAGTCATTTGCTC
>DASSBY010000002.1:0-3839 GCA_035698285.1 Fimbriimonadales bacterium
TTTCTTTCGTGGGTCGACGATGCAATGCAGTCCGGCGAGTTGTCGGCGGAGGACGCTATGGGGGCGGCTCCCGAAGATATCCGCGGTTGGGTGGCAAAGTATGCTGAGCCGCTGTCGAATCGGATATGGCGCGCGGGCCCGGATGGGAAACTTCTGGCAAAGACCGGCGCTGCCGCGATGAACGAATATATCGGCCTGATGCTTTACGTTTCGGAGGCGTTTCCAAATCGCCTTGGCAGGGCGATGGTCGTCTCTGGCGGCCAAACCGCTCCCAGCGCATTGCAGGGTGTCCTCGACGCGGTTCACGAACGGTCTGATTGGACGATAGACTTGCCCGATCACGTCCGCGACGACTTCTGGGTTCCCATAGAGAAGGCATCGCAAATACAGGGCGCGACCGTCGTGGCGAAGGATCGGAATGGGATGAAGCTGCGACCGTTTCGGCGCAAGATCGTTATTCGGCGTTAGGTGCGCGGAGTGAAGCTCGTACCACAGCCGCAGCTGCGCACGGCGTTGGGATTGTCGAACTTGTACCCGCCACCGATAAGCTCGGGCGTGTAATCAAGCGTGGCGCCCTGCAGATAAAGGGCGGATTTGGCATCGACGACGACGGGCAATCCGCCGAAGTCGCGCTCCGCGTCGTACGGTGTCCGCTTCGTATCGAGCCGCAAAACGTATTCGAGGCCGGAACAGCCGCCGCCTTTGACCCCAATTCTTAAGAAGTGGTCCGCCTTCCCTTCTTTCTCGCGGACCTTGAGCGTGTGAGATATCGCCCGTTCGGTTAATTTCACGGGAAAATCGGAAGCATCGTCCGCCACATGAGCATGCAGATTAGCCATTTTCGACATCAAAATTGTACCTGATTCGAACCTATCCCCCTATTTGGTTCATGGTTCTGCCGGCCACCTTTTGCCCTTCGGCCAGGTAGTGCCGCTCGGGTTTGTGTGCGACGACCTTGAGGATGCGATCGGCGATTTCGCCGTCGGAAGCGCCGCCGCGCATCGCTTCCCGCAAATCCACTTCGCCGTCAGACATGAGGCAAGGTCGCAGCTGGCCGTCTGCAGTCAGCCGCAGGCGGTTGCAGCGCGAGCAAAGGTCTGCGCTTATTTGGCTGATGAACCCCAAGGTGCCCTTGGCGCCGGGCAGCTTGTAAGTCCGCGCGGGCCCGTTTGTTGGCAGGTCGAAATCGCTCACTGGGCCAAAGCGGGCTTCGAGGTCGCGCTTGATCTTGTCGGACGGAACCATCATGCGGCGCATGTCGGCGTCGTCGAGCATTCCGCCTTCCGATCGCCTGAGCCGGAACAAGCCATCCGCCCCGGCGAGCGCAGACATGCCGTCGAAGCCTTCCGCATCGTCCATGTTCCACCGTATGGGCATGAGCTCGATAAATCGGACGTGCACTTCGTCGCGAAGCGTCCAAGCGGCAAAGTCGGCGGCCTCGTCGCTATTGACGCCCGCCATGAGGACACAGTTGATCTTGATAGGAGATAGCCCTGCTTCTTTGGCCGCGTCGATTCCGTCGAGCACTTTCGCAAGACTCCCGCGGCGCGCGATCCGTTGAAATTTCTCTGGGTCGAGGGTATCGAGGCTGATATTGGCGCGATCTAGCCCCGCCGCCCGCAAGTCTTTTGCCATTTCGCGGAGAAGGAATCCGTTCGTCGTACAGCTTATGTCACGAAGGCCGGAGTTCGCACGAATCATCCCCACTAGGGATGGAAGGTCTTTGCGCACAAGAGGCTCGCCGCCGGTAAGCCTAACCTTGGTAATGCCCAAGTCCGAGGCAATTCGAACAATTCGGGCAATCTCCTCGAATGTCAGCAACTCGTCCTTGGGTGAGACCGGATAGCCGTCAGCGGGCATGCAATAGACGCAGCGGAAATTGCAGCGGTCGGTTACGCTAACGCGCAGGTAGTCGATCGTTCGGCCGAAGCTATCCCGCATGGGCGAGCGCCTCGAGGGCCTGCGGCAATTTGAATGTCAGTTCGCTGTTGGAGAGGACTCGGCTGCAGCCGGCAGCTAAGCCGCGCGCGATCAGTTCCTTTTCCTTGTGTCCGGCGTGGCCGATAACGAAAATGCCCGCCTCGCGGAGCCGGCCGATTTCGCCCAGGGAATCGTCCGCCAGCCCTACCAAAGCAATGTCGAAATCGAGATGCTGTGGCGCCACAGCCGTTACCGTCACGGCGTGGCCCAGCGCTTCGAGCGTTCGCCTTACGCGACTCGACCACAGAAGGTTCTTTTCGAGCACCAAGACCTTCACAGGTTCTGCGATTTGACCTCCGAGTGCCTGCTCTTATTCAGATAATCCGAAACTATGGGACCGATAACGAGGTAGCCGACGAGAATTAGGGCAATCGGCACGATCACGAACTTGAGCATGCGCAAAAACAACCTGGTAACGCCGGAAGCCACGTATGCGATTTTACCGCCCGCCGAAGGGCTAAACTACTGGGCACCATGGCCGAAACGATACGGGTAGTGATCGCTGATGACGAAGAGGGCTACCGCAAAGCGCTGCGGCAAGTCCTTGCAACGGCCGACGACATCGAAGTCGTTGGAATCGCGGCAAACGGGGATGAAGCGTTCGACAAGTGCCTCGAAGAAGACGCCGACGTGCTGCTCACGGACATTAATATGCCCAAGACTGACGGCATTGAATGCATTCGAATGCTGGCAAAGCGCAAGCGCGACATCGGCTTCGTGATTCTCACTGTGCACGAGGACGACGAAAGCGTCTTCGATGCCCTACGCGCCGGGGCTATTGGTTATCTCCTAAAGACCAGCACGCCGAAGGATGTTGTGGATGCGATACGCCGCGCTCACGCTTCTGAAGCGAGCATGACGCCGGCCATCGCCACAAGAGTTCTCAATGAGTTTCGGCGGCAAGCCGAGGACGAGGACATCGACCAGCTTCATATGTACGAGCTGAGCGACCGCGAACTCGAGATATTGCAATTGGTTTCGCAGGGGATGCGCAACAAGGACATCGCGGAACATTTGACGTTGGCGGAAAAAACCGTGAAGAACCACGTCAGCAATATTTTGAAAGCGCTCCATGTCAATAGCCGCACGGAAGCGGCGATGAAGGCAATCAAAGAAAGGCTTATCGGCAGTTAGCGTTTATCCAACGCTAAAGTCCAGATGCGGGCGCAGTAATTCATAATCGAGGTCGCCTGGCAACACGCCTGATTTCGAGCAAAGCGCCGCAGCTGCGCCGGACGCCTCCCCCATTGCGCGGCAAACCGGCTGAATTCGGACGCTGCTTTGGGCCACAAACGTCGCGCTGAGGCATCTTCCCGCAATCAGTAAGTTGCTGACGCCGATAGGCAGGAGACACCGGTATGGGATTTCGTGATAGTCGTCCGGGGGAAGCTTCCTTAGCTCAACGCCGCCTGATGCAAGGTGAATATCGATCGGATACCGATTCCTTGCGATTGCGTCCTCAAATTTGCGGCAACCTTGATGATCTTCCTCAGTGAGAATATATTTTCCGACTATGCGTCGGCTTTCGCGAATGCCCATAAGAGGCGCAACGACGCTGATGTAACTATTTTCAAATCCAGGCAAAAATCGCTTGCAAAAATCAAAAATGCGGTAAATTTTTTCGCGGCCCTGCGATGTCGCCTTTGAAAGGCTGAATGAATCCAGCGGATCGAATCCCGCGATTCGCGGGCAATTAAAGGCGAGCTCTCCGGGGCGGCCAAGCATCGTAAAGAATTGGAAGTAGCCTAAGTCGTCTTCGCCGAGGACTTTGGATTCGATCGCACGGCGAACGAGGTTTCCGATGACGCTGTTTTTGGCCTCCGCGAACCCTACGCTCAAGAAGTCGCGTGTATTCGGTT
>DASSBY010000003.1:0-13149 GCA_035698285.1 Fimbriimonadales bacterium
CGAGCTAATCAATGCGCCTAACGTCGTTCCAAAGTCCAGCGCAGGGCAGGGCCTTCGCGCTGTGCTGAATACTTACGACCGCCCCATTAGGATTGTTACAACGACCGGGGAATTCGACAGCCTCGACTTTATTCTTCGGGTCTTTGAAGAAAGGGAGAGAATTAGCGTTACGTGGTGCGACCCATCGGAAGATGCCCTTATGGATGCCATCGAAGAAAATACCGACTTATTGGTGTTTTCGCTAGTCATGTTTCGCGACGCGAAAATACTCCGAAGGGCGGGCGAGGTCATAGCGCGGGCGCACGCGAATGGAGCGCAGGTTTTTGTCGACGCGTACCACGCCGTCGGAGTGATTCCGGTCGACATGGCCCTGCTCGGCGCGGACTTCATCGTAGGCGGCTCCTATAAATACATGCGTGGCGGCCCCGGCGCGTGCTGGCTCGCGTACCGAGATGACGGCCTACGAACTTTGGATACCGGATGGTTCGCAAAAAAGGATCCGTTTGCGTTCGAGCGTGGCGGTAACATCGAATGGGGCCAGCCATTTTTCGAATCTACGCCTGCGATTCTTCCCATTTACCAAGCCCGGGCGGGGATCGATCTGATTACGAATCTTGGCGTAGAAGAATTGCGCTCTTACAGCCTAAAGCAGCAAGATTTTCTCCGCTCCGAATTCGCACGCGAAGGCGTCGTCTGTTTCCATCCGGCGGATCCCGATGAATACGGAGCCTTTTCGCTGATCCATTCTCACGACGCTCGCAAAAAGGCGGACATTTTGAAAAGAGCCGGCGTAACCGTCGACGCGAGAGGCGACAATATTCGTTTTTGCCCAGACATCCTAAACACAGAAGCAGAGCTTGCCCGAGCCGCTAAAATCGTCGCCGAGGTGCTTCGCTAGCCGCCTAAAGTCGCGGATCAACGGGTTCGCTTTCTAGGGAAAGGACTCCGAAAGCGCATTCATGGACGCGGGCAAGTGAGTCGCGCGAGACGAATCGGACGAGGCCTTCGTGCCCAAGGGCGAATTCCTTGAGGGCAAGCGCACGCTTGCGCACGAGACCCCGCGCGCGCAATCTGGGAAGATTGTCAGCCGTCGTGTATTCGGGTCCGTAAATAATTCTTAAATATTCCCTGCCCCGACATTTCATCGCAGGCTGCAGAACGCCTCTTGCGCCTCTTCCGATGAAATCGACCGGCTTTACAACCATTCCTTCTCCACCGAGTCCGGTCAGCCCAAGCCACCATTCACGCGCTGCCTCCCGGCTGGAAGCGTCAGCAAGATCGACCTCGACAAATTCCGTGGCCAGCAAGACCGGATCTTTGCTTGCGCAGAGCAAGTCAGCTTCTGACATATGCCAAAGGTGCGACTTATCAAAGTGCACGGCTTTTTCCGTTGCGAGGATATGGAATGGCGCGATTCTATAGTCCTCGATGCTGTTAACTGCCCAACAATATTGCCGATACGCCTCACGGTAGTCGAGGATCATTTGCAGTCGCCGGCGCGTCGCTTCGGCCCGGTCGTTTAGATGCTTGTCATCCGACCGCTTGGCCGCTCTTTCCAAAACTTCTGCTTCGAGTTGGAGCGAGGATACGCCGGACGCGGCCACCGGAGCATATTGGCGTTCCAGGAGTTCCTGTGCTTTTGCGGACCAAGGCATCAGTTCGCAATCTAGGGCAACCCAATTCGTTTCGTGCCTTTGCCAAAAGTCGCATGCCGATGCAGCTATTCTGATTTTATCCAGCAATCGAGTTTCGAGGTCTCGATCCTCAAAAAATCGTCTGCCGGTGCGCGTGTATATTATTCCGGCCTCGCCTTCGACTCCAAATCTCGCATTGGCAACGTCTTCACTTTGGCAAACAATGATTACCGCGCGCGAGCCCATATGTTTTTTCTGGCACACAACCTTCGGTATGCCACGGGACTGATAATGCTCGAAAGCCTCGTCGGGAAACTCGAGATATTCCGCTCGGGTCGACGTTTCTGAGGGCGACATTGTCGGTGGCAGGTAAATCAACCACCTTGTGTCTGCGGCAAATCGGCTCATCAACTCCAGTGCTGCGGCCGCATTCTCCTGTTGAATCGTAACGTTGCCATGCAGACGCGTATGTATATTGATTCTTCCGGAAAGATCCTGCAAATTTAATAAGTTTTGGGACTCTTCAAGCGGCTTGCGCCTAACACGCCTCCCCTCAGCGTAAGCCTCCTTGGCCTCCACCTGGACAATTTCCATTTCCGGATATCTGAGCGCCGTCAGCTTACCGCCGAAGACGCAACCCGTATCGATGTTGAGCGTGCGGTTGAACCATTCCGGTTCCTCGACGGGCGTATGCCCATAAACTACAAAAGAGTCGCCTTTGTAATCTCGTGCCCAATCGAAGCGAATGGGCAGCCCTAATTCGTCTGTCTCGCCGGTGGTTTCGCCGAACAAAGCAAACTGCCTAACGGCTCCTGACGCCCGGCCTTGCATGTCTTGTCTCATGCCTGCGTGTGCAACGACCAGTTTTCCACCATCCAGCACATAATGGCTTATCAGCGAATCGAGAAATTTTGAAACTTCGCGGCAAAATTCTTCCGTTTCATCTTCGAGTTGCTCCAGAGATTTGTCGAGGCCGTGTGTAATCTGAACGTTCTTTCCGCTTAGCTTGCGCAGCAGCTTGATGTCGTGGTTCCCGGGGACGCACAAAGCGGTTCCGGCTGCGACCATCGGCATCACCATCTTGAGCACGCCCGGAGTATCCGGGCCGCGGTCGACAAGGTCGCCCAGAAATATGGCTTTTCGTCCTTCCGGCGGGCGAAAGCTCTCATCATAGCCAAGTTTCTGCAGAAGGTCCTTTAGTTCGTCGCAGCATCCGTGAATGTCGCCGATAATGTCGAACGGCCCGGATTGACTTCGCAAATCGGGCCACAGCGGTTCACGAACGATATTTGCCGCGTCGATCTCGTTTTGATTTAAGACAAAGACATACCTAAACCCTTCACGCTTCAAACTCCGTATGGATCGTCGCAAATCTCGGTACTGGCGACGAACGACGTGTGCGCCGAATTCCCGGTTTGGCCTCTCGGCGTTTCGGGACAAACAAACCTCCTCCGCTACATCCAGCACGATCGCGACAGCAACCGAATGATACTGCTTCGCATGCGCAAGGTGGCTGCGCCGCGCGGAGTCCTGAACGTTAGTGGCGTCGATCACCGTCAGCCGACGCCGTGCCAATCGCTTTGCTAAGATGTAATTTAGTACGTCGAATGCATCCTTGGTGGCCTCAAGGCTCGTTTCATCGTCGCAAACCCATCCGCGGCATTCGTCTGAAGAAAGTATTTCGGAGCGCAGGAAATGTTTCTGCGCGAATGTGGACTTGCCCGAGCCTGAAGCGCCGATCAATAACACAGTGGCAAAATCCGGAATCTTAATTTCCAAGGCGAAACACCGCCATTTGGGAAGGCGCACCAAGCACCTGATCGACAGGGCCGATGGGCGAGAAAACCACGCCGTATCCATGAGCGACGGCGGCCGCTTTTCCCCAGTCCTCGAATTCCGATCGGGTCCATTCGAAACGGTGGTCGATATGCCTCATCGCATCCGCTTCTAGACCCTCGTAAAGAGAATTGTATTCCTTGTTTGGAGTTGTAATAACGACGAGAGTCGGCCTTGCAAAACCGAAAATGCTTTGCTCAAAAGAGTTTAGCCGGGACGGGTCCAAATGCTCGATAACTTCTACTACGGCAGCAGCGTCAAAACCTTTAAGGCGATTGTCCGTGTAGACTAGCGACCCATGAATTAGTTTTATGCGATCCACAGCTTTGGGCGACAGACGGTCCAGGCGCAGGCGCCTTTCGGCGTGCTCCAGCTCGATAATGCTCACGTCCATTCCGACGATTTCTTCAAATTGGCGAGAATGCAACAATCGTTCCAGCAATTTACCGCCGCCGCAGCCAAGATCCAAAACCCTTCGCGCTCCCGATTCCTTGAGGACGGAGAAGACAGCGTTCAACCTTGCGTCGTGCAGTCGGACCGTTTTTACGAGCACCTCTTCTTTTTCTGCGATCTCCTCCTCAGGATCGGGCTCGCCTTCGTCTTCGGAAAGTCTAGCAATCGCCATTCTCGCGAGCCTCTCCTGGAATTTTAGATATCGGCGTGCAATCAGCTCCTTGTGCGGATGGGTTTCGAGCCATCCCTTTCCCCGGCGCAGGAGTTTATCCACTTCGTCTACGCCCACCCAATAATGTTTCGATCGATCTAGCGACGGCAACAGTACATATAAATGGCCCAGTAGCTCGGAAAGGCGGACCGTTGCGGAAAGTTTCAAATTGAAAATCGAAGTGGCCGACCATTCTGGGAATTTAGGATCGAGCGGCACAGACGTTGCGTCGATCTCATATCCCAAGGGTTCAAAGAATTTTTCAATCGTCTCCAACCCTCCTTTGCAAGAAACAGCGCCAATTTCAATTTCCAAAGGAATCGAGATTGAGGCGAGCTCAGGTCTTTCTTTGCATTTTCCCGACATGGCGGTCCCAAAGACCCGCGAGATTGCCGTGCTCATGAGCGACGAGGCGACAAATGGACGGTCATTTACGTATTGCCGAAGGAGCCCTCCCTCGCCGGCACGCTTTCCGCGAACGAGGCCCACGGTATCCACATCGACGATCATCGCGGCGCTGCACCCCTCGTCGTCAGCTTCAGTATATACGACGGTTGCTTTTCCGAAAGAGAGTTCTACTTCATGTATGCGGCTAGGATTTTTATGTAGCAAAAAGCCCAAGTCGGTGGCGGGCTTATGCGTGGTTCGTATAGTGAGGACCATAAGAAGGCCTTGGCCTTGCGAGTACCCATCTGATTTACGGATAAATGCCGCGAGTCACGGTGGCGTCGGCAACGCGCTTCACGCCGATGATGTAGGCGGCGATGCGCATGTTCGTCTTGTGCTGCTGCATAGTCTGCAAAACATGCGCGAAGCTGCTGCGAATGATCTTTTCGAGCTTGGTATTGACCTCGTTCTCCTCCCAGAAGAACGCTTGGAGGTCCTGCACCCATTCGAAGTAGCTCACAATAACGCCTCCAGAGTTCGCGAGGACATCGGGTACGACGAAAACTCCGCGGTCGGACAAAATCTCGTCCGCTTTCGGCGTCGTGGGGCCGTTCGCACCCTCGACGATGAGTTTCGCCTTTATGTCGCCTGCGTTTCCGGCATGGATTTGCTCGGTTGTTGCGGCCGGAATTAAAATGTCGCAATCGAGAGCTAGCAGCTCCTCGTTGGTCACCTTGTCGCAGTCTTTGTATTCGGTAATTCCGCCTTCGCGATCGGCATATTGCGTAATGAGATCGTGAATGGGAAGTCCATTGGCGTTGTAAATTCCGCCAACGCGATCGGAAACGCCAACAACTTTGGCGCCCTTTTCGACCGCAATTTTAGCGGCAATGCTGCCCACATTTCCGAATCCCTGGATTACGGTGCGAGCGCCTTCCAACTCCATTCCCAGGAATTTGCAGGCTTCCTCGGCGCAGGAAATAACGCCGCGGCCCGTGGCCTCGACCCGGCCTTCCGAGCCGCCGAGCGGAATCGGCTTGCCAGTCACGACTCCCGTCACCGTAGCGCCCTTCTGCATACTATGCGTATCCATGATCCAGGCCATAACCTGAGCATTCGTTCCCATGTCGGGCGCAGGGATGTCGGTGTCGTGTCCGATAATAATGTTGATGTCCGACGTAAATCGACGGGTCAGCTTTTCGAGCTCGCGCTTGCTCAGCTTCTTGATGTCGACTTTGACGCCGCCTTTCGCTCCGCCGAAGGGAATGTTCGCGATGGCGCACTTCCAGGTCATCCACATGGAAAGAGCAGTCGTTTCGTCGAGGTCCACTTCGGGATGGAAGCGTATTCCGCCCTTTGTGGGACCGCGGCTCATGTTGTGCTGGACGCGAAAGCCCTCAAAAACCTCGACGCGGCCGTTGTCCATGACGACGGGGCAGTTCACGATCAACTGCCTGCGAGGCGTCGCCAAAACGCGGTGCAAGCCGTCGTCGAGTTCAAGGTACTCGGCGGCCACGGCGAGTTGCTCCCTCGCCATGTCCAAAACGTTAGGGACTTTCGTCTGCGTCGCTGTCTCTGACATCTTTGTCTAAGCTATCTCCTTATCTTCGGCGTATCGCCGCTCTTGAATCCGCAGAATTCATTGTAGCCAATCCGGCGGACGATAATTAGAAGGGGCGTCCCTTCGGCCCCGAAGTGACGCCCCTCTGTCAGGAGGTATCTAGTTGGCAGGAAGGCTCTTGGGCCCTCTGTCAAGCGACGGTTCTTTTCACGGTGACCGAACCTGACTCTACGAAGCCTTACAACGAGATAAGAGACCAACCAAAAAAACGCTCGCCCATAAATGGGTCAAAGCGTTCACCGTCGATCTTCGGCGCCTTTGCCGCAGGTTGTCCGGCTCTCGCTTCGTCTACGGGGTTAGCTGACGGGCTCGGGCCAAGAGTTACCCTATCCGCTTCCGCGGAATTCGCCCCGGGTTTGGTTCCCCCGTTTTCCCGGTCAAGGGAAATTAGACGTCTCCCGATGGTCAATTCACCATCAGAATATTTAGATTGTACCACGGCCAGGGCCGAAATGGTGCCCGTTCTTTACTTGTTTTCGTCTTCCTCGCCGAAACTGCGCTCGAACAGTTGCTTCAATTTGCGCTTTTCAGCCTCCACATCTTCACGCCGACGGGCGTCCAGGCCATGATAATCCGGATCCCGAGTAGGTCGGCCAATTTGCCGAAACTGCGGAAGTTTGAGCTTGCGCGCCGCCACGGCCCACGCGAAAACAATCGGCAAACCCGCGGACATGCCCACGATCGGCGCCCCCCGTCCGTAATAGAACACTGTCGCGATGGCGGTAAACCACCCAATCCACCTCGCCTGAACCGGAATCACGGCCCAGACCAGTATCTGCTGGCGCGGATAAAGCGTCGCGAAGGCGACGACCGCGCAGGCGACCGGCAGGCCAAACGACGTTAGGATAGTCTCCGATCCGGCGGCGAGATATCCGAGCCAAAGGCTAAGCGGGCAAAGGACGACGAGGATTCCCATAAAAGTTGCGTATTTCGCCGTTCCCCATGATCTTTCGATGGCACCGGCGAAGTAGTAAAAGCCGATGCAGATCGCCAAAACGCCGATGAGGTCCCAGGAGACGAAGACGTAGGCGACGAGCGTCCAGGGCCGGGAATACCAGTCGCCGGAAGAGAACTCGAAGGCGGACGCCGCCGGGACAACCGAACGGCTCCCAGCCAAGCCCCACCAGAAGATCAGGCTCACAATGGAGATGCCGATGCCGATTAGGGACAGCGGCATCATGCTGCGCCGGTAGTAGCGCAGGGCCGTATCGTAGGGGTTCTTCCTCGCCATCGGCATAGGTTTACCCCGGTCTGAAGCTCGAGTTTTCGGGAAAATATGGGTGGATGCGAATTTCAACCCACGAGCCCGTTACGCAGCTGCGGCGCGTTCTGATCAGGGAGTGCGGAGAGCCGCTCGTCGATTATCTGCAAATGTGCCCAAAGTTACTGGTGGCGAAGCCATATTGGAACTACACCCGCGCAACTCTGCTGCGCAAATCGGTGGCTGAAATGCTCTGCCGAGCGGCTGACGCCTTGCCTGCCGACTACCGGATCGCTGTAACCGAGGGTTGGAGGCCGCCTCATATACAGCGCCGAATGTACGCGGCCGCGCTACGGCGATGGAGGGAGGCGCACCCCGAATGGAGCGAACTGGCCATCCGGCGCATCGCGAACCGTTTTACGGCACCACCGAACGTGAAAGTCCCGCCACCCCATACGACCGGCGGAGCGGTAGACCTGCGCTTGGTCGCAGCCGACGGGAGTGAACTCGACATGTCCGCTCCGTTTTCTCGCCGTTCGAGCCTCGCCTACCCATTTGCGTCGAAGGGCCTTACAGCGGAGGCGCGAAAACTGCGGCAGGTGCTGCGGGAAGCGCTTGAACCGACCGGAATCACTAATTATCCAAGCGAATACTGGCATTGGTCCTATGGAGACCAGGGCTGGGCCTATCGCGGCGGCCACGAAGCAGCGATCTATGGCCCGATCGAACCCCCAGGCTACGTCCCGCCGGAAGGCGACGATACCGACGAGCCGCTCCTCACCGTGGAGTAAACTCGCCGCTATGCGAGCCTATTTGAGCCTGGGGAGCAACATCGGCGACAGGCTCGCCAACCTGCAAGCCGCGGTCAATTTTCTCGATCTGCGCGCCGGCAAGGTCATGCGCATTTCCGGGGTCTACGAGACCGCGCCGCTCTATGTGGTGGATCAGGCGCCCTTTTACAACGCCGTCGCGGAGGTCGAAACGGACTTGCCACCAATCGAACTCTTGAAGACACTTAAGGCAATCGAAGCTGAAATCGGGCGAATTCCGCGCCGCAAGCACGGACCGCGGGAAATCGACATCGATATCCTTTGCGCCACAGACGAAAATGGAGAGGTTCGCATCAATGAAAAGAGCCTCACGATGCCGCATCCACAAATGACCGAGAGGCGCTTCGTGCTGGAGCCTCTGCGCGAAATGGACCCGAATCTTGTTCCCAAATCAGGCCTTTCCAAGGAAAAACTGCTCGCACAACACGTCGAATTGTTGGCTGACATGAAATTGTCCATCCATCGGGACTAGAACGCATGCCGACGAAATCGTTTACGTATATCGCGCTCGACAAAGCCGGAGCCCGGCGAACAGGGAGCCTCGTCGCCGCGACGGAGACGCAAGTGCGCGAACGGCTGACGAAGCAAGGATTTCTAGTGGAGTTCGTTGGCGAAGGCTCCCAGCAGGCCGTAGCGGCACCCGCGCCCGTCGCGGTTGCGGCGACCGGATCTTCGGTGCTCGGCCCGTTTTTCAGCAAGGTTCCCTATGTCGATCTCAGCGCCTTCTTTCGTCGGCTTGCCGGCATGCTCAAGAGCGGAATAAGCATGCACAAGGCTCTTACTTCCCTTGAGGCGAACACGGGAAATAAGAGATTGAGCAAGGCGATCGCCGTAATGCGGGAAAGGGCGGCGGATGGCCGACCTCTTTCAGACGCGATGGAGGAATTTCCTTATATTTTTTCACCGCTGCAAACTGCCCTAGTTCGCGCCGGAGAAAAAGGCGGAACGCTCGACAAAAATCTTGAAAAACTGAACGACTATCTTCAAAGGGAAATTCAGCTCAGAAATACCATTCGAGTTCAAACACTGTATCCTAAGCTGCTTCTCGCCGTCGCTCTATTTATTGTTATCGCAACAAACACGCTCATTACGTTTATCGCGGACAAGACGGGCGGCCCCCGCATGTATCTAAATCTTCCGTTTGGCAGCATTTGGCTTCTGGTCGCCGTGATCGTCGGATTTATTCTTTTGAGGTTCGTCGACGCCTCACCCAGGCTGCGGCCGACCTGGCAAAAATTCCTGTTGTCGATTCCTTACTTTGGGTCGACTATCCATATGCTGGCGATGGCCAAGTTTAGCCGCACTTTTGCCGCGCTGATCGGAGCTGGAGTCTCGCCGCAGGAAACGATAAAGCTTTCCGCCGCCGCCTGCGGAAACGAATATCTTAGCCGACAAATAATGCCTGCCGCCAATTCCGTTTCCGACGGACGATCGATTGCGCTCGCCTTGGCAAATACCGGAGTGTTTAGCGACACGGTCTTGGAGATGCTGGCGACCGGAGAACAGACCGGCGATATGGAAGGAATGCTCGATCACGCCGCTGATTATTACGAGGCGGAAGGCGAGGCGCGCGTCCAAAATAGCACGAAGGTCGCCATGGTTTTGGTCGTTCTTATGATCGTCTTGATGGTTGGCTATGTTATCGTTTCTTTCTGGATGAATTATGTTCCGCGGGTAACGCAATACGCGGAGTGAGCGAACTTACCCATTACAGCGAGCTCGAGGTCGAGGAGACCGCCTCCGCGGATAATATTCGGAAGGCTTACCGCAAGCTGGTCCTGAAATATCATCCCGACAGGTCACGTGATGCCTCGACAACCGATCGATTTGTGCGGATCGCGGAAGCATACCGAGTCCTTAGCGATCCCGATCGCAGGTCGGAATATGACGCAGCCTTGCGCTACCGCCGCGAGAGAATTCGCATGGCGCAAGAGCACGGCGCAAAGCCGCGAACCTCGACGACGCCCAGAGAGCGCACTACGGCCCGCACCATAGATCATGCTCACCTAACGGCGAACGTGACGCAGGCGGCGGTCCTCTTTTCCCAAGGCCAGTTCGACCACGCCGCCCGGATCGCAGAGACGGTGCTGCGGCACGACCCTCGAATGGCCATGGCGCACGCGATTCTCGCAGACATAGCGCGGGCTCGCCAAGACCTGCAGGGCGCCCTTAGGCATTACTCGCTCGCGCTGCAATCAGAGCCTGAGAATGCGGTATTCGCGCGTCGGTACGAGGAAGTTCTTCGGCTGACCGCACGCTCGGGGCGTTATGGAGACGTCGTCGTCGGTCCAAGCCCCGCCCCGCTGTGGGCGGCGGCCCTGGCGACGGCCTTGATCTTGGTATACGTCGCGACCGCGCGGGACCGCCCATTCCTACCTAATTTTTCGATCATTTCTACGTGGACGTTCGGCCTCTTGGTGATGCTTTTCGCCGACGGTATCGCGGTAGGCGCGGCCCTGTCCGTTTCTGGAAGCGTGGACCGGCTTTCTGGAACGCTGGAGACGAGCGCCGGCGGCCCGAGCCTTGCCGCCATCATCAGCATCCTGGCTGTAGGCAATTTTTGGCTCGCCGGGGCCGTTTACATCGGAATCGGGCTTTGGAGGAAAGCGTTTGGCTTTAGCATGAGCAGGGTTATGACCATCGTCGCTATTCTCGCGGCCGGTTTTTCCGTAGCTGCGTACTTTTCCTACGGAATATCCTGGTCGGAGACGCTCTTGTGGTCTGGAAACGTTCTGTATGTCGGCCTTCTTTGCGGATGGACCGTCGCCGATGCTTTTCGCTAAGCTATGAAAGAAGGCTGAGCGCGTCTTTCACCGAGCGAAACGCCCCGAGTTTGATTCCACCGACAGCTTGACTCTTCTTCAAGTTCTGACTGACGGCCGCTCTTGCGAAACCCATCTTTTTTGCCTCCGCAAGCCGCATTTCGGCTCCCCCGACGCTTCGTATCTCGCCCGTCAATCCGATCTCGCCGAAGGCTACTAGGTCTGCCGGCAACGGCGTATCCTTCGCGCTGCTGAGAACCGCCAAGAAAATCGCAAGATCCGCGGCCGGCTCCCGGACCTGGACACCGCCGACGACATTGACGAATACGTCTGCTCCGCCGAGACGCACGCCGCAGCGCTTCTCGATCACGCTAAGAACGAGCATGACACGATTGAAGTCGGCCCCGGTCACGATTCGGCGCGGATTGTTCGCGTAGTTCGGGGTTACGAGCGCCTGCATTTCGACGAGCATCGCTCGCGACCCCTCGATAGCGGCGAAAACGGCAGTCCCTGGAGCATCTGCCTGCCGCTCCGCCAGAAGCGCTCCTGACAAGTCCTCGACGGAGGCGAGCCCTTTATCGGTCATCTCAAAGAGCGCAATCTCGTTGGTCGCTCCGAAGCGATTCTTCGTCGACCTAAGTGCGCGCAAACGGCCATGTCCCTCACCCTCAAAATACAAAACGGTGTCGACCAAGTGTTCGAGAACCTTGGGGCCGGCGATTGACCCATCTTTCGTTATGTGGCCGACCAAAACAAGCGCGGCATCACCGGACTTCGCCGCTGCTTGAAGCATCGCCGCGCAATGGCGAACTTGCGAAACACTCCCCTGCGGGCTGTCGAGATCGGATGAAGAGAGCGTCTGGATACTGTCTACCACGATGACCGGCGCTCCGCTACCTTGGATGAATGCGAGAGCTTCGGCGAGGTCGTTCGTGGCGGCTAGCAGAAAGGAATCGTGAAGAGTGCCCAACCTCTCGGCGCGAAGCCGGATTTGGCCTGGAGACTCCTCGCCTGAGATGTAGAGCGCTACGCCTCCTCGCGTCGCTATGCTTCCTGAGACCTCGGTTAACAGCGTGCTTTTGCCGATTCCGGGGTCGCCGCCGATGAGCGCTATCGAGCCGGGAACGAGCCCGCCGCCGAGCACGCGGTCGAAGGCCTCGATGCCAGTTAGAAGACGATCCCGGTCGAGACTCTGGATTTCGAGGATGCTCGACGCGGTCCGGGCGGCGTTAGGCGCAGGTGATGAAGAGGAACCCGAAAGTGTCTCTTCGACGAGAGTGCCCCAAGCGCCGCAGTCCGGGCACCTGCCGAGCCACTTGGGAGATTGCCCGCCGCAGGACTGGCAGGCATAAACGGTTCTTGCTTTTGCCATTAGCCGCAAACGCCCAGGTAGGCGAAAAGAATCGCTTCGCCGGGCCAGCGAAGCGATTCAACATTACTGCCTTGGCGGAAAGTTACTTCCGCTTGCGGGCGAGAAGGGCTGCGAGGCCGAGGCCGATCGCTACGAACGTAGCTGGCTCGGGAACGGCAGTCCCATCGATTTCAAAGGCGAGATCCGTGGGGCCGAGGCCGGAGAACGAATCGATCGTGCCGGGGTCAGTCGAGCCGAGAAGGCCGCCGCCGGGGTTGTGGGCCCAGGCTTCGCTGCCGGTAACCGGCTGGGTGCTGCGCCAGTTCCACTGTCCGCCCGTATCGAAGGGCCGATCGACCCAAACCGAAATCCAGTATTGACCGGGATCGACTACGATGTCGGGGATGTCGAGAACGGCGTTGCCGCTCTGCATGGCTGAGTTGCCCTTGATGCGAACTTCAAGAGCGATCGCGCCCGGATTCGTAAAACTGTGATTTTCCTGGATTCGAACCGTAACGGCGGTTGTTGCGGAAGCAATCCCACCCTCTTCGCCGAAAGCCGTGATCTTGTTGATCGTCCAGGGGGTCCCGATGTTCAGGTCATCGAACAAGTAGGTCGAGAGCTCTTTATGGTCCGTGACCGTCTGCGAAATGAATCCGAATGACGTACCGTCGTAAGGCTGGGTATAGAGCTGTGCGCTCGCAATACCGGCGGTTGCAACCAAGGCAGCTAACAAAAGTTTTTTCATCTATGCTCCTCCTCTCAGAGAGAGTTCTTCAGCTAGGCGATGTCGCCCATATACATTATATGATACTGGCAAATGCAACGGTTTGCGCCGCCGCACTGCCGCAATACAGCTACTG
>DASSBY010000004.1:0-4660 GCA_035698285.1 Fimbriimonadales bacterium
TAATTTCTCCGCTAAGCGAAAAGTCGGTGGCAAACCGTGGCCAATCCGTGGATATTCCCGATTTCACAAGGGGCAAATGGAAAACAATGAAGCCGCTCGGCGTAATTTCCTAAACGGGCGCATTCGCGACCTTGCGCGTAAATGGAATTTTCGGCCGATCGAGGAGATGCCCGGCGGCCACTGCTCCAGCGTATTTGCGAATGAGACATGCGTTCTAAAGGCGCCTTTTCGGGGCGAGGAATTGACATCGGGATTCCACGCGGCGTTGGCGCTTTCCGGCAATGCCGGTCCGCGCGTGATGGATGCTGACGAAGCGACCGGCGCCGTCTTGATGGAGCGTGCTATTCCCGGCTACAGCCTCCTCGGCGCCAAGCTCTCCGAGGAGGATTCCATGCAAATCGCGTGGGATCTAGCGGAGCAGATAAATGAATTTGCGCCACGCAGGGCGATGCCAATCGAAGAATATTGCGACCCCGATCCGCTGCTGCCAGACCTATTGCGGACGACGCCGCGAAGGGTGTTCCTGCACGGAGACTTGCACCACGAAAATATTCTTCGCCACGGAGAGCGGTGGATGGCAATCGATCCGAAAGGAATTGTTGGCGATCCGGCTTACGAACCTGCGGCATTTATGCGAAACCCGATTTCGGAAATTCCCTTGATAGCGAATCCTGAAGACCTCTTCCGAAATAGAATTCGATGGTTTGCGAAAGCGGGAGAGATGGATCCGAAAAGGATTTGCGGTTGGAGCCTTACAGATATGCGCTCATTCAAAAGTATCGCGTGGAAAAACGCGGTTGCCGCGATCGAGAGGATTTTCGCTGAGCTTTAAGAAATTTACGGCCCGGGTGCGTCACGGCGCCCGGGCCGAAGGGCTAAAACTTGCGCATCAAAAACACATTGAAGCGATTGTCTTTGCCCTTGGGCGCACCGTCGTAGTCGGTCACCCAATACAGGTAATTGGCGCCCAATTCCAGCCCGCTGTCGAGCTGCCATTGGTTGTGCACGAAAAAGGCGGAGTTCTTGGTCCTTCCGCCCGCGGGCACGTCGTCGTTGTCAGGATCGTCGACCGAATAGCCAAACGCGATGCGATACGCCGGGTTGGCATTGAAGCCAAGTTCCACCCAGCCGCCGCTGCTCGATATTTCGCTGCCGGTCGTGGAGTTCACGCCCTGGGCGATCCCACCGCGAAAGTCGCTGAGGTTTTTGCCCGTCCAGGCTTCGCCGCGAACGTCGAGCACGCTCGTCAGGCCGAACGACCAATCCACACCGAGCAGCGAAGAGTCGAAGTTCGTGCTCCCACCGACGGGGGCGTCCGTTTCCTCTTTGGCAAAGGCTCCCCAAAGGCCGACGGCCGATTTGGATCCTTTCCAACCGAGGCGCGCTTCGATGTTCGGCATTCCGCTTTCTTCACCGTCGCGCGTTCCATTATTGTCGAGGTCCTGGCCATCGATCGCCCCGGTCAAACCGAGGGCGACCGCCGCCGATATGCCGGATTCGCCGTCGTAGGTGTAGCGGATTTGAGGCCTTCGATCACCGAGATTTCCTGCATTCCACATTAGCGAATCGTCGTTCGCGGATGGGAACAAAGGCGAGATCAAGTCCCACGTCTGACCGACGAGCCACGACGATCTTCCCTGCTTCGCTTGCAAGTACAGATGCCGTGCCCGAGGCGTCTCGCGGGACTCGCTGCCGCCGTTCTGGAAGTCGATCTCGATCTTGCCGCTTACGTCCCACTTTCCAGGAGGCGCCTTCAGGTCGACGCCGAGCCGAGTCAATCTGGGATGCAGCGAGAACTGGTCGTCGTCGGTTCCGGACTGGATGAACTGCGGCGCCTGGCCGTTGTTCGCCTTGCCGGAATCGTAGATTGCGTCAGTTCGCAGGAAGCCGTAGACCGATACGCGGTCGCCAGACGGCGCCGTCACCGGCTGCTGCGGCTTCGTAGTGCCGGCTTTGCCGCCCTTGAGAGCATCGATCTCAGCCTGCTGATCTTGCACAAGCTTCCGCAGGGCGTCGATCTGAGCTTGGACGTCGTCCTTGTCCAGCAGCTCGTAGCCAAGGTCCCACTTGGCTTCGATGGGCTTTCCGCCCGACTCGGCGTACGGGTAAATGAACACGTTGACCGGCGCGCCCTTCTGCGGGGGCGAAAGAACGATGTCTCGTCCCTTGGTCATCGCCACGGCGCTGCGCTCGAGGACGAGCTGGCCGTGCAGCGAATCGCTGATGTCCTTCTTGCCCGAGTCGAGCCATCGGCGCGCGTCTGACGCGTCGAGCGGCAGCCATCCGCGGTCCTTGTCGTAGAACCAAGTCCAGCAGTGGTAGCCGCCGATCTTGCCGGTCGCGGGAATTGGCGACGAGAGTGGTATTCCGGTGACCGGAAAACCGTATTCCAGGTACGCCGGTATGCCTTCGCTGCGGGCCAGGGAGATGATGTAGCTGTGCAGGTCGGAGCAGTTGCCCTTCTTGTAGTCGCAGACGAAGGCAACATCGCCTTCGCCGAGGCGTGGGGACTCCTTCTTGTAGTCGTACTGCATCGTGGAGACGACGTGGTCGAAGAGATCCTTCGTCCGGTCGAAGGCGGTCCTGTCATTGCCGACGACTTGGGTTGCGATGTCCTTGTACTTGCCGCCCGTCGGTACGAGACGATCGGGTCCAAGATAGCGAAGGGCATCCATTCCGCCTTCTTTTCGAACGGCGATCGCTCCCGCCGTCTGGCGGGCTACGTCGAACGTAACGCCCACGGAGAGCGGACCTTCAGGATTGTCGACGTGGACGTAGATCATCCGGTTGCCGTTCTCGGCTTCCGTGGTGATTTTGTAGCCGAACGGGCTGTCGACCTTGAGGCTGGTCACCTTTTGGAGCTCATTGTCCGAGGGAATCGGGAGCCAGAGGTCGAGGGGTTGGCCAAGGGCGGGAGATGGAACCGTGGCCGTGTAGGTGAAGCGAGTGTTAAGTACGCGCGCAGGATCGCCCTGTGCGGAAAGAGCTAGCGGACACGCCGCCAGCAGGAGCAAAAGATTCAACGATTTGGCGCCCATGACAGGCACCTCCGAGATCGGACCATTGCGGCCTCCTGTAGTATTGAGTTGCCCGGAGCGCGACGCTATGCTCGCGGCTTGCGGGGGTATCCCAGTCTACCCCCCGCCGCCTCCCGAGGGTTCCGGGAGTGCCGCGGGGGCGCCCGGCGGGGCTGCACTGATTCACTTTCACCAGTTTTAGTGTTCTTTTCCGTTCACCATGCGTTCATTTCAGATTCTCGGGGGGCCCTCGGAGAGTTTCGAAAGCGCGAGCAAGCTCGCGCACTCCCACAGATCGATCATCATCATCACTTCGTTTTTTCGGGGCGACCGCTTTTGGTCAACCAAGGCCCTTGTTGCGCGCCTTTGGCTTTCAGGCTATAGGTTGCTGGGAGGACCGTCGTCAACCATCCGCAGTTGGTTATCGCAAGGCTGGCAACGTTCCAGAAATAGCGGCCACCGGAGTTCGGTCGAAGTCAGCAGCCGGTTCGCGTTGTCGTAGGTCGCGCTATATCCGAGGATGACGGAATTGTCGGCGGATTTCTTGTGGTTTAAGGACGTCAGCCGCGAGGCCCAGTCGTAGCCGTATTGGCTATAGACGCCGTTCGAGAACGTCTCGCGCGTCATTCGCCCACGCGGGTCGTAGGTGTACGAAGCCCAACTCGTCGGATCGTTCACAAGGTCGAGTCTACCGTTCGCGTCGTAGTCATATTTCGGTAGGTTGACTAATCTTTCATACGATATCATTTATCTTCGGCCTCGAGGTTTTTGCTCTTCCGTTGACTTTTCGTGGCCTTTTAGAATACGTTCAGCTTCGAGGCGGAGATACCGATCGGATGATTTCGAAAGGCGTTTTAGTGCGGGCCCCGCTTTTTCCGGATCGGCTCCTTCCAGGCTGTGGACGGCAAGAAAGCGAATTTGTATCGTCATTTGTTCGTTATTAGCCGTTTCTTCGAGAATCGGAATCGCGCGTTCGTCCCACTTGGCGAGCGCATTGGCGGCCGCGAACTTGATTGCAGGGTTTTTGGACAGCAATGCGTCTCTGAGCACCCGGTGGACTTCCGTGTCTGGCATGAACGTATCCAGAGAAGATATCGCTATGCCCGAAATATATGGACTCTTATCTCTCGCCATCTTAACCAGCAATGCTTGCGCCCGAGGTGTGCCCAATCGCCAAGTGACGAATGCGAGAGCACGCATCTCCGTCGGCGTTGCGCTCTTGAACATAGACCGAATAGCATCAACCGCCTCGTCGGCATCGATTTTTCGCAAGTTTTCGACGGCCTGGTCGAAGTCGGATGTCGCTTGCACCAGATCCTCGTTGTTGGCAGCCGCAAGCACTTTGTTCAACTCTTTTCGAACGAGTTCGGACTTTGGCGTCTGGGCGTGCTTCGGGTTGCGACAGCTGATGCTGCCGCCACTAATGGCCAAGATCGCAATCGTCAAAATCAGAAGTGCTTTCATCGGCATCACCTCTTGGGAAGGAATCCTGCGCCAGCGGTGATTGCGTTCGATGTGAGCGCATAGAGATTATATTTCGCAATTCCTAAGCATGCGTCCTCACAGTTGGATGCAGCTATCCGACATTCGGGTCTGACAAAATTTGGAACATTATGATATTCGCCGAAGCCGAATGTGGCTTT
>DASSBY010000005.1:0-4889 GCA_035698285.1 Fimbriimonadales bacterium
CTCGGAGACGAGCGCATCGTGATCGGCTAGAACTTTCGAAACCTATGTTTTAACAGCGTCCAGAACGCCTCGACGCCGTCGGTCCATCTAATTTTCTTTCCTGCGCCTTTTGTGCGCGGCTCGTAGCGCACTGGAAGCTCCTCGATTTCCAGCCCCATGCGAATCGCCTTGGCCGTTACTTCCGGGCAAAACTCGAACCGCCGGCATTCGAGATGCATCGATTTCAGAACGCTCGTCCGCACCGCCTTGTAGCAAGTCGCCTCGTCCGTAATGCGGCGGAAATACAGGACGCGCACAGCCGCCACGAGCAGGCGATTTACCAGGCGGTTTGCAAACGCCATTTTAGAATTCATTCCATGCATAAATCGCGAACCGTAAACCACATCGGCGCGGCCATCCAATATCGGCTGGACGAGCTTGGGAAGATCGGCCGGGTCGTACTCGAGGTCCGCATCTTGGATAACCGCAACTTCACCCTTCGCCGCGGCAAGAGCGGCCCTGATCGCGCTTCCCTTGCCTTGGTTAGTCGGCTGCCGCAACAAGACGATGCGGTCGCCGAATTGCGCGGCGACGTCGGCCGATCCATCGGTCGAGGCGTCGTCCACGACGATGATTTCCTTGTCGATCGGCAGTTCGAGGAGCGTTTCGATAACCTCACGCAGGGTGTCCTTCTCGTTGTAGACAGGGAGAATGATCGAAACGTCCGGAGCCATGCAGATGCCGGATAGAATACTCTTTCAGATGAAAAAAGTCGACTGCATCGTGCGGGTGAACAGGCTTGAAGAAATCAAGGCGGCGCTCGAGGAGGTGGGAATCGTCGGAATGACCACGGAGCCGGTGCGCGGGCATGGGCGCCAGCAGGGGCGGACCGAGCTCTACCGCGGAAGCACCTATTCGATCAACTTGCTGCCGAAAGCGCGCATCGAGGTGGTGGTTCGAGATGACCAGGTCGAGCAGGTCATCGAGGTAGTCTCAGAAGCCGCACGGACCGGCGAGATCGGCGACGGAAAGATCTTTATTTCCGATGTTCTGGATGCGGTTCGGATCAGAACGGGTGAGCGCGGCGAAGCGGCGCTATAGATAAGGAGCTTGGCCGTCAGTCAGAAGCCCTTTATTTCGCGCAGCTTTGTAATTTGCCCCAGATGGTAGCCGTTGTGCACGAATCTGCACAGCAAATCACCCAAACCATAGGGCCCCGCCATTAGGCGCCCCGGAGCACACGTGGATAAATACTGCTCCAAATTCTGAAGCGAATCCCAAAGTCGCTTTTTCGATGCCTCCCAGGCGGCATCATCCGCCGGATCGGGAATTGGAGGCCACGCGCCCTCTTCCGGCCGCGCCTTTTCGCCGGTCTTCATGCGTTCGACAATGTTTTCGTTCCACACTGCGAGATGCAAAACGATGTCCCAGATTCCCTTAGCTTCGTCACCTGGTCGCCAAAGCGCGTTCGCGGCCGACAGCCCGTCCAAAGCCTCGTCGAGCGGATTAACCCACTCGTCGTGGCGGTAGGAATATTCGAGGCCGGCGAGAATTCCTTCTTTAAATGCTTTTTCGTCCATCCCGGAATGATATCCGGGATGTGACTACGTAGACCACTTCATCGCGAGGTCGCCGAGGACGGGAATCTTAAACCACTTGCCGGTAAAGCCCATGATAAGGCAAACGACCCACAGCGCAAAAAAGCCGATCCAGACGATCATGAAGATAATCCCCATCATGCCGACCGAGGCTACAGACGCCGTCGCCGAGCTCATCGAAGCAGCCGCTGCTCCCATCATGATGAACATATAGATCACGCCGACGATCGCGTTCAACACTCCCAGAAGTATCGCCTGCATTGCGTGGAACCGAACGAACTTGTTCTGCTTTTCGCTAAGGAAAAAGATTAGGCCGGTAATCCAGGTCAAGATATAGCTGCATCCCGCGGCAACGTTCGGCGCCATTTCCCATCGACGTTGGCCCCAGACCCGAAGGGTCGGGCGGCGGCATTGGCCCCTGGGGCCCTGCTCCCATGTTCTCACTCATTTGTCTCTCCTACCGCTCTTTGAGCGCATTTATGCGAGTATGACGTTGCCGAAGGCCTGGAAGATGCCCGCTTTTTTGATGACGCCACGCGGACCCGGGGATCGGGGCGCGCTCGGACTGTGGCTTTTTCCAAAAGACATGCAGGCTCGCGGCGCCTCCGGCATCGAAAAATTGAACTTCAACGTGATGCAGACCTTTGCAAAGCCCGATCCGCCCGCCGTGCTCCTGATACGCATGCAGCCCATCGTTATCTACGACCGGCTCGCCGTCTATGAGGAGTACGCTGCCATCGTCGGAACCTGTGTAGAACGTGTAGATGCCGTCCTCCGGGGCGTCCACGAGACCGGTAGCGCGAATCGCGAATTTCTCCGGGATGTGGGGGATTGCGTCGGTATCCACTCTCGGGCAAACGCCGATCCGACTGGGTTTAAGAGAATCGAAGCTCGGCATTTGCGCGAAATCACCTGCGTAATATTCATAATTGGCTCCGGGTTCCGTTTCCGCGACAATAACGGGATCGTGCAGAATTATTTTTCGGTATCGAACGAGCATCTCGTCGCTTGAAGATCCGTCCGGATAGACCTCGATTGCGCGGACAACCGTAGAGGCGGAAATTTCCAATGGAGCATATTTCGGCGACATAACGGTCGGCTTCGTGCCGTCGAGGGTGAAATGTATTTCTCCCATGCCGGATCGCGACGCGAGCCGCACCGTCGTCTTGTCGAGAAACATCGTCTCGGAGTCTGCGAGGCCCGGGCGCGTTTTCGTGGCGAACAAATGGTCCATGTCTTCGCCGCGTTTCGGTTTGTAATTCTTGTTCAACCAAAACTCGACGGCGCGTTCGTAGCTCAAATCCGGGTGCGAGTTCCACGTCCAGTCGAGCCTTATGGAACGCGCATTGGGCGAAATTCTTATCATGCCGCCCTCAATTTTCACTGGCGCCCCATCAGCGGTAGCCTTCGACACCGTAAGAAACCACGGGAAATGAACAACCAGCGCATCTGGCGAAGTCCTCCACTTCGGATGGAGCTCGATGTCCGCCCCATCCGCGCGGCACCGCATCGAAAGGTCGAAGCTTCCGAAGTCGTTCGCGCCGTTGGCCACCCGCACCGTTTTGCCCGGCTCCACCCATTTCGGCGCGAGCGCGGAAAAGATATGCAGGTCGCGGTTGAACAAATCCTCGCGAATAAGCATGTTCCGCACGAGCTCGTTGTATCTCGCCGCAAACCATCCGTGCGGCGGAAAATTATCGCCAGGATTCCGATCTCCCCATGGACGAATCGAAGTTTCAAATCCTCCGTTTGTCGAAGAAGTATGCACAAGCGTTGAATAAAGGTCTTCCACGACTTCCCTTTGCATCCCCGCGTCGAGACAAGTTTCTGTGACTTGAAAAGTATCGTAATCGTGCAGGAATTGGGGATCGAACTCCTCCCCCGTCATGGCGGCGAGCTTCCCAACCCAGGCGTTCGGCCCCCATGTCATTATCCCTTCGCGATATTTGTATTCCCTTTCCAAAGCGATCGTCGCCTTTGCCCATGGATGTCCCGAACCGAAAACCGCGAAAGGATAAACCCCGCCCGATGCGTTTTCCCAGTCGAACCCTTTCGCAGGATCGTCCATCCCCGGCGGAATATAGCCGCCGGTCTTCTTCGTCAAACTTGCCAGCCGATTTTGAAACCTTCCAAATAGCAAATCGTATCGAGACCGGGCGGCCGATTCCGCTTCCTTGTCACTCCGCATTCGTGCCACTTTCTCCGCCGTACGCAACCCCAAGAGCGCCCACAGGTTGTGGCTCGTGTAATGTCCATCGATCAATTCGTTGTCATAAGGGCCCGCAACCGGCCAAAGCCCAAGCGGATCGCCCTTTAAAGCCTGGTCGAATTCTTCGAGGTGCGGCGCCAAAGCCGGCGCAATTTCGTTGGCGAAAGGCACGTCGCCCGTCGAAATAATATACGCGCCGAGCGCCCACAGCGATTGTCCCCAGTCATCCGGGCTCGTGCGCAATAGTTTTATCGGCTTGCCGCTTTCGTCGCGAACGACATATTTTTCAATCGTTTCCCGAGCGACGTCGGGCAAATTCATCAATTCATAAGAGCGGGCGATGAACGACGTGTCGCGCGCGTAAAAGCTATGGTATTGGAATTTATTGACGGTCTGCGTAAAATGCTTGCCGTCCTCTTCGATATCTCTAGCGATCAGGTCGAAAATTAGGCTCGATTTCATCGTTTCGACGACCTTGGTATCGTCAACTTCGACTTGAAACGCTCGGCCAAGGATCGATTCCCAAAACTCAACCGTCTCCTTCAGGGCCGATGCAAAATCCGCTCGCTGCAGCTTGTCGAGCTCGTCGCCGCGCTGCAGATGTATCGGCACGAACGGCATCTTGAAATCGATCGCCTGCTTTTTACCCGGAGCCAGGTCGAAAGAATACATGACCGCATCATGATTGATGATCGGCGATCCGCTGTACAGTAAATAGCGACCGTTTAATAAATCAATGGCGCCGCCGCCCTTTTCCACGGGGAGCGTCGGCTGGAGCGGAGCTGAATTGAACTTCTGCGTGTACCATTGGCGGTGGCTAAGCAGCACGCGCGCCGCCTGGCCGACGTTGCCGATCGAAGCCGAGAAATTCACGTGCGCGGTTTTCGCCGTTCGGTTTGATACAGTAATCCTTTCGAAAGCAATGAGATTTTCCCGCGGGTCGAGGTTTGGCGTCCACGCAAAGGTTTGCACCTCGTAATGCGCGCCATCGCGGTCGAACCCGTACGTATAGATGGGCAAATATCCGCGCAACGGCGTGCGAATCCGCGCGTCGATGGATTTGAGCGGCGAGCCCGCCTTGATATCCAATTCCTTGAAACCGC
>DASSBY010000006.1:0-4986 GCA_035698285.1 Fimbriimonadales bacterium
GCGAAGTTTCCGAGGCGACGAAGGATTTAACGCGCTGGTCGCCGGAATCGGGGGCCGCTGGATCGGCGGGGGCCGCCACCTTAAGAACATCTACTTCGAATTCGGTTCCGGAGTAACGCTAACCGACGGCGTCTCCGTCGACGTGAATTCTCATTTAAGCTTCGCTTCATACTTGGGCGCCGGCTTCTTTTGGTCCTCGGCTCCGCAGGCAAACCGCATAGGCTTGAGGTTTATCCACGTCAGCAACGCGAATACCGACCCGCCCAACCGGGGCCTCAATCAATTCGAGTTGGTCGTCGGCATCCGCTACTAGGCTATTGCGGCGGGGGCCGCTCCGGAACTCCCTGTGCGCGGTATAGATTCTCCTTCCGAAGCGCGGCAAGGCGCGCTTGGATCATTGCCTTGAAGCTATCGGGCAGCGTCGCCAAGGTAAGAATCGGCGCATTTGAGGGCAGCGTATCGTCGACTAGGGTTTCCGAATGGGTTACGCCGCGAGCGAAGGTGAACGTAAAGTCCAAAACGCGACGATTGCCCAATTTCACATCGCCGATATCCCGAATCATCCCGATGTCTTGGCGAACCGCCGGCCTTTCCTTCACGTATTGAAGCATCGCCAAGGCGTCGGCGTCCAGGCTCGCCAACTTTCCATGCGTGACATCGGGACCTTTCCGAACCGGCATCACGAAATTCTCCTCGGCGGTTCTCAAAGAGATCGTCGCATTGCCAGGCAAACCGTCCGACATGACTTCTGTCGGCTCGTCCCGGTAGTCCACCGGGATCGTAGGTCTCCGACGAAGTAAGAACGCCATGTACGGCCCGACTGGAGTATCTGTCGGCCTCGCGACGTTCAGCCTGACAGGATATCCAAAGGCGAACTTGGCCATCAACGCCTTTAGCTCGGGCGATAGCGAACCGACGCTCAAACCTGCGCCGCTCCGGAGCGACTGCCGTTGAGATTGCGGAAGCTTCCCGTAAAGGCGCAGCATGTCCCAATTTTCTGCGCCGTTCAATCCGTTTACAAACGCGGCCTTTGCAAAAAGCGCGGTGTACCGCGTCACCCAAGGCGTTTCGCGAGGGTCGGGACATTTCGCTGCATAGGCAGCTACGTCCTCGAGACTTGGGATTCCATCCCTCTCTGCGGCGGCCATCAAATTCGCCAATGCGCGACGGTCGACTTTGATCCCGCGATCATGAGAAGGTCTGAGAGGGCGAACGATAAACCATCCGTCAGCCTCTTCAACGTCGAGAACCCGCGTCGAACGAAGGAAATCCGCCAAGTTTTCAACCGTCGCGTACCGTTGGGCTTGCTCCCGATCAAGCATGGGATAGAGGGTATCGGGGTAGTTGCAGACGACGTTTTCGCCCTTGGCCTTGGCAAGCTCGATCAGCGCCTCGGACTGTCCAAACGAATACGGATCGTAAAGGTCGGGTCGCAGCAGCTTCTCCCGAAGCTCCTGGCTCGGCGCCGGAATATTCGTGGGATCGGAAATATTGAAAACCCGTCCTAACTCCTGAGTCGAAGGACTGAAAGAAATTTGCGTGCGCTTGGTTGCGCCGGTGATTGCCGGCTCTGTCCAAACAGAATCAGAAACGGGAAGCCACAATCCCGTCGACAACATTATCTTGCCCTCGGGATCGTACATTCGCACTTCTATGTCCAGGTTTCCGGTCTCAGCAACTTCCCCGCCATTCCCAACGATGAAGAGCAGCTTGGCGGGCGTGTCGAAGATCTTTAGAAAATTGCTCCCGGCGGGGCCATAGCCGTTGAGAATCTCGAATTCACGGAGGCGCTGCTTTTCCTCTACAGTTTGTGGATGTTTATCCTCGTCAATCTTGCGCTGTTTCAAATACTCTCGCGCTTCCTTGTTGTGCTCTTTCGTGAAGCTGGAAAGAATCTCCCTTACATCGCCCAAGGGTCGCTGCATTCGGGTCGGAGAGGAGGAGAACACCAGCCGTTCACCAGAGCCAACGCTAGCGAGGTCGGCAACGGAAACTCTATCGAGGATTTGGAAAACCACCTTGGTGCCCGCCTCGAGATCGAGGAGATCGACGTCGTAGTTGGGATTCTCCCTTGCCAATTCTTCTCTGTCGGGGCCGCGCGCCATACTCTTTATAGCTTTCGCTACCTCCTTCTGGCGTGCGGCGATTTCGGCGGCGGCCTCCTGCTTTAGCTTTTCAGGCGAATAGCTAAGCCATTGGATGCCGTCCTTATCAGTTCGCCATTCGCCGGAAACCACATCCGCCAGGCGTTTCATCAGCTCGGACAGCGGCGTGTCTTTGACGCAGATCACAACGGTCTCCGAAGCCGCTTTCGCAGCAACATCGATCTTCGCCCCGGTAGCTTTGGCTATCTCCTCGACGGCACGCTTGACCGGGACGGCCGCCGTGGTGTAGGTGACGTGGATATCTGGAGTTTGCGCAACTGCGGGGTGCAGAGCTGCAAGAACCGCAAAATTTAGAACGTATTTCAATTTTCTACCTCCGTCTCTACTTGGGAGGATACCTGTAGGCAACTTCCGAGTCTGACGGAAGCTATGACGATGTTAGAACGGCGGCGGGGGCGGCGGTCCGCCTCCTCCGAAGAACGGGAATTTCTCCTTGCGCAAAGCTTCCAGCTTCTTCTGTATCAAGGCTTTGAACCCCTCGGGCAATGCCGCCATCGGCGTTTCAGGAGCGTTTTTCGCCAGCGAGTCGTCCATGAGCGTTTCGGACCGGGTTACGCCTGGCGCGAAGTGGAATGCAAAATCCATCACCTTGCGGTCGCCCACCCGCACCTTGTCGATCGTGGGAATGCCGTCCGCGCCCATTTGTTGAAGCTGCGGCGTCTCCTTGATCCATTGGAGCATCGCAAGTTCATCCGCACCAAGCGCTCCCATCATTCCGCCCGTCGGGTCTGGGCCGGTCATGATCGGAACGACGAAGTATTCATTTGAACCCTTCATCGAAAGGAATGCATCCTGCGGAAGTCCGGCCGGCATGATCTCGGTCGGCTCATCTCGGTAATCCACGGGAGCCGTAGGCATCATTCTTTGTAACATTTCCATGAACGGCCCGGTCGAGGACTTGTTCTCCGGTCTCTCCACCTGCAGCCTTACTGGGGCGCCGAATGCCATCTTGTCCACAAGCTTCTTTATTCCGGGGTTGAGCGACCTGACCGGAAGTGCTGAGCCGGACCAGAGCAGCTGCCTTTGGCTGGCCGAAAGGTTGCCGTAGATGCGAAGCATTGTCCAATCCGTTTGGCCCCGCATGCCTTGGGCGAAAGCCTTTTGCGCGAACAGCATGATGTAAGGGCTCACGATAGCTGTGTGAGCCGGTTCGTCGCATTTCAGCGCATACGTGGCGACATCGTCCAGCGAAGGCGTGCCCTTGGACCGGCCGGCGGCAATTAGATCCGTCAACGCGCGCCGATCGACCCGGATAGCTCGCGATTCCACACGGGACGAGGGGCTAATCTGCATCCAACCGCCGCCTTCTTTAACTTGAAGCTTATCGTTCGCCTTAACCTGCGCGAGGAAAGACTCGACCGTCGTCGCAGTCCCCTTTGTAAAGGCTTGCAATATAGATTCCATATTGTCGGGCAGATTGCAGATCAGGTTGACATTCTTAGCCTTTGCCACTGCGAGAAAAGCTTCGGAGTCGGCAAAGGACAGCGGATCGTATAAGTCCGGCCGTATCAGCCTTTCCATGAGGGCTTGGCTTGGCGTCCGATCCCTGTTTGCGATCTCGCGGAAGTCAGTAAGACTAGCGAATTCTCGGGCGAGAGGACTGAATTCGATGGGTGTTCCTTTGGCGGGCTGGGGCTCCTGAGGAGCGTTCGCCTCCTGAGGGTTGGGCACCATGTCAGCAAAGCTCTCGCCGGACGGGAGCCACTGTTCGCTCGATAAAATAACCTTCCCGGCCGCATCATACAACCGCATTTCGAAAGTAATGTTGGGCTGAAGAAACAGTACGCCCTCGTTGGAAACGACAAAAAGCACTTTGGCCGGGGGGACCGTTATCTGCTTGTCCTGCCCGACGAATCTGCCTCCGAAGCCGCCGAACATCGCCTGCATTTCGCGCTGTTGCCGCTGCTGCTCCACCGTTTGGGGATCATCCTCCTCCGCCGCCTTCTGCGCATCCACGCGAGCCTTGGCCTCCTTGTTATGCTCGGCGATCAGGTCCGCGATGATCGCATCGATGTTGCCGAGCCCTCTCTGCATCCGCGTCGGAGACGTGGAGTAAACCAGCCGCTCACCGCCGAGAACTGAGGCGATTGCCGAAGTTGGTATCAGCTTGAGAATCTTGAAAATCGCCTTGCCTTCGGAATCCATATCGAGGATTTCGGAGTTAGCCCCTTCTTCCTCGACGTCAGCCGGAATCGGCTCACGGTCTTTCAGGAGCTCTGTGACGCCCTTTGCGACTTGCTTCTCATGTTCGGCCGTCTCGTCGGCTTGCTCCTTGCGCGTTTTTTCGGTCGAATAATTCAGCCACTGGATTCCATCCGAATCCGTTTTCCATTCGCAGGAAGTAACATCGGCGATCCGCTTCATCAGCTCGGATAGAGGAGCGTCTTTGACGGAAATGACCACGATTTCGTTGGCCGCCGCATCCGCGACGTCGAGCTTCGCACCCGTGACTTTTGCAATGTCCTGGACGGCCTTTTTCACCGAAACGGCGACCGTGCTGTAGGTAACGGCCGGGTCCTGGCGAAATGCTGCGGACGGATCGCTCGCCGTTCCGATGCTTGCGTGACCCACTATAAGGGTCGCCAGGACGATATTGAGAAGGTGTTTCATGTCGCTACCTGCTTTAGATTCTTAGAATACCTTTTGGCACGCGGGACGCGGGCTTGAATGAGTCATTCGAACTACTCTGCCCGATCCTCTCTTAGCGTTTCCTCCGCCTGATTCTCTCGTCGAAGGCAGCTCAGCCCACTTGGCGCTCCGCTGGTCCGATCAAGACTTTCTGCCGGGTGAAACTCTCCGTAATCCTGGCCGCGAGATAGCT
>DASSBY010000007.1:0-8217 GCA_035698285.1 Fimbriimonadales bacterium
CGGAGCCGGTCCGCTTGGTTCAGGTTGCTTAGAGCGGCCCAAGGGTTCCCAGTGATGGTTACTATCCTAGAACTCGTCAAGGCGAGTGCTCCGGGCATGACCACGGAGGAGTTTCGATGGGAGAGATGTTTCACGTGAAACATCCTGAGGTTTAATTTAGTTCGTATGTCCGAGCTCGTGATGGCGAAAAGTCAAGGGTTAGTCGTCTCCGCGGTGGCGACAGGCTCTCCCGCGGACCGAGCCGGATTTCGACCGCAAGATGTCTTGCGCAAGGTCGAGGGGCAAGCCGTCGAAGACGTCGTCGATCTACGGTTCCTCGCCAGCCAAGAAGAATTCACCGTCGAATTCGTTCGCGACGGTGTGTACCACTCGGTACAAATGGAGCGTGAATGGGGCGAAGACCTTGGATTCGAGTTTACGTTCGAGCTTGCGGACCAGATCCACACGTGCGACAACAAGTGCGTCTTCTGCTTTATCCACCAGATGCCAAAGGGGATGCGCAAGTCGCTCTACCTGATGGACGACGATTTCCGGCTGAGTTTCTTGCACGGCAACTATGTGACGCTCACTAATATGAGCGAGGAGGAATTCGCCAGAACAAAGGACCAGGGCCTCTCGCCGCTGTACGTTAGCGTTCATGCGGCCGATCCGAAGCTGCGGGGGTTTATGCTCGGCCGGGGAAAGGCTGAACCGATCCTGCCACGAATCGCCGAGCTCAACGCCGCGCGCATCGACGTTCATTGCCAAATCGTTCTATGCCCCGGCCTCAATGACGGCGCCGCACTGGATGCCACGATCGAGGGGCTTGCAAACTTGCATTCCGCAAGGACCGGATTGGCGGCGGGAGTCTCGAGCGTCGCGATCGTTCCGGTCGGGCTCAGCAAATTTCGCCACAACCTGTATCCCATTCGCCCGGTGACGCCTGAGTACGCGGGGGATTTGCTCGATCAAGCTGGCCGCTGGCGGCGCAGGCTCGGGCGCGAACTTGGAACTCGCTTCGTCTTTCCCAGCGACGAATGGTTTTTCAAAGCGGGGCGTCCGATGCCTTCCCGCGGCTGGTATGAAAACTTCCCTCAGTTCGAGGATGGCGTGGGGACCTGCCGGCTGTTCTTGGACCAAGCGAAACGCGGATTTTCGAAGCTGCCGAAGCACCTAGGCCACTCCGTTTTCATTACTTTAGTAACCGGACTTCTGCCTTCTGGAGTGCTTGAACAGTTCGCCGCACGGCTCAATGAAGTTGAGAATCTGCGAGTCGATGTACTGGCGGTAGAAAACGAGTTTTTCGGCTCCGGTATTACCGTCGCCGGTCTGCTCACCGGGCAGGACATCCTGCGAGTTCTGCACCGCAAGCGTCCGGCCGGCGTTGTCGCGATCCCCGATATAGCCCTGAAAGATGGCGCCCTTTTTCTCGATAACATGACCCTGGATGAACTTCGAGCAGCGTCCGGTTGCGATGCCCGAGCCTGCCCGAGCAATGCCAAGGATTTTCTCGGCAAGTGGCTACCGAGCGTGATTGCCGAACGCGTATAGCGCGACAGCGACTGCGGGCGCGGCGAATAGGAGGGAGTCGAAACGGTCGAGCAGGCCCCCATGTCCCGGGAGGAGGGCGCCGCTGTCCTTGAGCCCGATCTTTCTTTTCCAAGAGCTTTCATAGATATCTCCCGCTTGCCCGAGCACGCCGATGATCGCTCCTACCATCAGTCCCTGCCAGGTCATAAGGGCTGCTAGCGCTCCGCCGGCGAAAGCACCGACGAGGCAAGACGCGGCGAAATTCGCTCCCGCACCCTCCCATGTCTTATTCGGCGAAATCGTCGGCGCAAGCTTATGCCTCCCGAGCGACCTTCCGACGACAAAGGCCGCGGTATCGCCAGCCCAAAGGCAGCAAAAGAGCAGGAGGGCCGGGGACATCCAAGGCGCGTGGGGGAAGCCGATCCATGCCAAGGCCCATAAAGGCATCCCGATCCAACACAGCTGGAGCACCGGCCTCGCTAGGGGAAGCAAAGCGAGGTAGGAGCAAAGAAAGAAAATGGGCAGCGCCCTTTCTATCGGAGTCGCCAGAATCACAACGAACAGTACGGGAGCGCACCATGCCCACAACGTCGCTTCGATGAGCTCCGCCCTGGCAAATTCCCAAAACATCATAAGCCCCGCTGCTGCGATGAGGGCTAGGAGCGGCCATCGCGGCTGGGCGAGCGTGGCCGCGACGATAAGCGGAATGCCTATCGCCGCCGTCACAAGTCTGCCCATCATCCGGCCAGAACTCCATACATATTCCCGCCGAAAGACGTTCTAGTGCATCTCCTTGTCGCCGTAAAGGGTTTGAATGTAAGCGATTTGTCCGAGATGGTACGTGAAGTTCCAGTGCGGGTAGTCCATCATTTCCGGCATCGTAAAGTCGCGCCCGCCGTCGTAAGGCAGCCACTTGGTCTCGTTCAAGCGTTCGTCCGGCATGTTCCGGTACAGGGCAAAGAGCGAGTCGAGCCGCTTACGGCATTCGGCCTCGCAGGCTTCCGCCGTGGTCCATTGCTCTTGGAGCCGACGAACCTCGGCCATCGTGTCTTCGTTGAACTCGGGGTGCTTCTCGCTTTGGATGATATTTTCGGCCCATTCCGGGCAGAGTGCCATCTCGCGGCACAGGTCCAGCACCGAGCGTCCGCCGTCGAGCGGCTGCCATTCAAGTTTGTCAGCCGGGACGGCCTTGGCATAGCGGAAAGCCTCCTTCACGGCGGCTTCAGTTTCTTCAATAATTCGATCTTGCAATCTCATCGATCTCTCCTTGTAACGAATATTAGGCAGTAGACTGCCGTCGATTATTTTATCCTTTGCAGTGTTGCGATGTCTGCGTCTACCTGCTTTCCGCAGGCTCTACTCTTAGCGGTGGGTAGCCGAGCGCTCGCTCCACTGCTGCCACCTTGTCATGAAGCTCGGGATAGGAGTCCGCCGTCACCGTTACGTGGCCGATTTTTCTACCTGGGCGGGGCGTTTTTCCGTAATCGTGCAAGTGCGCTCCGCGTACGGAAAGAATAGCCGCGGGATCGAAAGCGCCGCCGATGATATTGACCATGGCGGATAGTTGGCGGGCAGCCGCGCATCCAATGGGCATTCCCGTTACGGCGCGGATGTGGTTTTCAAATTGCGACGTTTCCGCGCCTTCGATAGTCCAGTGGCCGCTGTTGTGGACTCGGGGCGCCATCTCGTTCGCCACCAGTTTGGCACCAACCTGGAAAAGCTCGATCGCTGCGACTCCTACGTAATCCAGCTCCTCGAGAACGCGCAGCGCGTACGCTTCCGCTTGCGCTTGTACCTCCTCGAAGCGGGGAGCGGGCGCAATGCTCAGCCTCAAAATCCCCTCCCGGTGGTGGTTCTCGACGACCGGATAGAACACTGCCTCGCCGGAGCCGGTCCTTGCGGCGATTATAGACAACTCCCTATCGAAAGGAACCACTGATTCGACAATGACCTCGGTTCCCAACGCTCGCGCCGCTTCCAGGTCATCCGCAGAATTCAAGCGCATCTGCCCCTTTCCGTCGTAGCCTAGCCGCCGCGTTTTCGCGATCGCCGGGTAGCGCAGACCTCCAGCATTGGCCAGTGGCGCATACTCCGCCGTTTCGATGTATAGCCGCCCAAAGAACTCCTTTTCCAAAAGCCGATCGCTAGAGACGCGGAGCGCCTCCAAAGAAGGTCGGAGCGCGGGACCTGAGGAAAAGAGGTGAGTGAATTGGGTTATGTTTTCGAATTCATACGTGAGCGCGTCCAACTCGGCGGTACGTTTGGGCTCGCTAAGCGACTCCACCGTCCCCAGCGGCGCGGCGCAGGGATCCGCCGCATCATCGAAGAAAACGAATTCGTGTCCCAGAGGGATGCCTGCCAGCGCGAGCATTCGGCCGAGTTGGCCCGCGCCTAGAACCCCGATTGTCACTGTTCGGCAGGATCCGGGCTGTCTAGTACGGTTTGCGTCTGCTGTGCCCGGAACGCTTGCAGCTCGTCGCGGATGTCTTTGCGTGCGATGCCGAGAATGCTCGCCGCCAGGAGAGCAGCGTTCTTGGCCCCCGCCTCGCCTACCGAGAGCGTTCCGACTGGAACGCCTGCAGGCATTTGAACGATACTGAGGAGAGAGTCGAGGCCGTGCAGCATTTTCGAGCGGATGGGAACGCCGAGAACTGGCAGGGTCGTTTTTGCCGCAGCCATGCCGGGAAGATGCGCCGCTCCGCCGGCGCCGGCTATGATGACTTCGATACCCCTGCCCGCCGCGCCCGAGGCGTATTCGAAAAGCAAATCCGGCGTCCGATGCGCCGAGACGACGCGTTTCTCGTACGGCACGCCGAGTTCATCTAGGATTGCTGCCGCCGCCTTCATGGTTTCCCAATCCGATTTCGAACCCATGATGATCCCCACGAGCGGCTGCATGCCGGAAGTTTACCGACTGATCGCTATGTGCACACGACGCAGCGCATATGATTGTCGAGATGGACGCTCCCATCCTGTGCTGTGTAGGCTCTGAACGCCTTGGTGAGGGCGCCGTGCAATGCGTCTTCGCCTGCCTTTTGCGCGACGATCTCCGCAAGGCCAGCCGCCCGCACGCCGCGAATTGCCTCGTCCATCGACGAATAGTGGAACGGAACGGCTACTTCGACAACCTCGCCCGGCTTAAATCCGGCCTCGGTCAAAAGCGACAGTAAGCTTTCCTTGGTCGAAATGCTGGCGGGTGAGTCCTTTCCTGGCGGCGGCGCCAATTCCATCATTGCGTCGAAAGCAGCCGTCATGTCGTTGCGCTCCGGTTCGCTCCACATGCCGATGCAGAATTTCCCGCCCGGCATGAGTAGGCGCTTGGCGCGGCGCAATGCGGTTACGCGGTCTTCTGCGAATTGCACGGAATTTTGAGCCGTGACGACATCGAACGATCCGTCGTCGTAGGGCGGCTGCTCAAGTTCGCCGACCTTAAATTCGATGTCGGGATACCTCCGCTGGGCAAATCCGATCATGTTTTGCGAGGCGTCCATCCCTGCCGTTCTGGCGCCGCGCGCGGCGGCCATTGCGCAGAGGCCGCCCGTACCGCAGCCCAAGTCGAGATGCCGCGTCTGGTTGCCGACACCCGATCCCTCGAGCATCGTACGGGCCAGAGGTTCTGTCTTCGTTTCGCAAAGGTCTGCCCACTCCTGTGGACGGGCGCCCCAGAGCCGGCCCTGAAATTCTCCGCTTGGCATGCCCAATTTTGCTCCAAAGGCGTCGTCTTGTGTGTTAACTTAGGGGCATGGCTTCTAAGCAAGCGCCCGAGTCAGCCGTTAGGAACGCTCAGCAAAGCTTTATTCTCGAATGGGGGCGTATGGCAAGCAACTGGGGGATCAATCCGGCCATGGCGCAAATCCACGCGCTGCTTTTCATAACCGGTGAGCCGATGTCTGTGGACGATATCATCGAAAGGCTCCGCGTCTCTCGCAGCAGCATCAGCACGAACCTTAGAAACCTTATGAATTGGGGCGTCGTGAGAAAATTCCGAAGTCCCGGCGACCGGAAGGACACCTATCTTGCCGACACAGACGCGCTCACGATGGTCGCGCGTGTCGTTCGGGAGCGCAAGCGGCGGGAAATCGACCCAACAGTGGAGGCGCTGCAGGCCTGCCGAGGCCGCGCGGAACCTGGGACGGAGGCCGCGCAAAAATTTCGCGAACGGCTCGAAGGCCTGCTGGACGTGTTCGATTTCGTCGACGTCGCGTTTCGCTTCGCCATGGCGAGCGACGAACGGATTCGCTGGATTTTCGACCATAGGGAGGAAATTACGCTCGCGCTTTCGAACTTTGAACGAGATGAGTCCGTCGAAGCCGTAGAAGAATCGTAATGTCCAAGCTGCGTAAATCCATAGGTTGGCTCAGCGCCGCTGCGGCGTGCGCCGCCTTGGCGATTTTTCTTCGCGAGACGATCCCGCCTGCCGTCGTTTTTAGCTTGGGCGCGATATTCTTCCTCTACCTGGCGATTCGGTCGGAAAGGGTCGACCCGTACAGCCTTGCCGAGCTTAAGCGCGTCGACGATGAGGCGGCGCTGCACTCGGGAGATTCGATGGTGTTTTGCCCCCATTGTTCCGAGATTTATTCGGAGCGTGTGCTGGTCTGCCCGCACTGCCACCGAACGGTTCGGCGCTAGCGATCGCTTAGAAGCGTCATCGAAGAAACAAGGCGTCCGTCGTCGCGTTGCTCTTGTTGGATAATTCCCACTCCTCGCTCGAACCAAGTTACAAGTTCGATCGATCGCCCGTGAAAATTGGTCGTTAGCGTCACCTTGAGCGTGTCGCGCTTGGTGCCGCCGACGTCGAGCGATGTCTTTTCCTGCGCCACCTTGGCATGGACATTCTCAGAAACTGCGCGGGAGGTACATTCCCCCGCGTAGGCCCACTCTGCATCGCCGCCGGGAACGAGCAGCGTTATCGGTGGGTCGAAGCGCATCGCGGAAAGCTGGGAAACGCGCAGTTTTCCGCCGCTCCAGGCCATTCTGCTTGGGCCGCCTTCGCCGGTGAGCAGGCGCCCTTGCAAATCCCCCACGCGAACGGGCTCGCCGACGGTCACCGTCATAACCTGGCCTGCTTGTCGAACGAGGTACTTCCATTGCTTGCCCTGCTGCAGAGGCATCCATTGCGAACTGCCGCCACAGCCTGCCAGCAGGGCGAAAACCAAGCTGGATACGACCAACGGCAAGCCGCGCAATCTGCTACTCTGCCGACGGGGTTTGCGGCTCGGTCGACCTAGTTGGTGCGGCTGCCTCTGACTCTGCGGGCGCGGGCCGAGGCCCTTGCGGACGAGAATCGGGCCGATGGCCGCGCGGGCCGCTTCGGCGGTCGAAACGCCCACGTTCGCCGGTGCTTGTGTCGAGGGCAACGAACGGCATCAGCGCCATTTCGCGAGCGCGCTTGATCGCATTTGAAACCATGCGCTGCTCTTTCGCTGTTGTTCCGGTTTGGCGTGGCGGAAGAATCTTTCCCTGGTCGTTGATGAAGCGGCGGAGAAGAGCGCTGTCCTTGTAGTCCACCGTCGCGATCTTGTTGATCGTTAGATAGCTGACTTTGCGGCGTCTTCGGCCTCGTCCGCGGGCGTCTTTGCCGGTTGCGAAAGAAGGTTTGCGTGGGCCGTGGCCGTTGTCGTCTTCGTCGTTTCTCACCCTTGTCGGCGGGGCAGCCGTCCGCTCGGTGTTTGGCGCCGCCGGGGTGTTTTCAGCCTGCGCCGGAGTGGTAGTTGGTTCATCCATAGTATTCATTTGCCTTGCGGCAGATTCGAATTATGACAGAAGCTGACCTGCGGGCGTTCATAATATCCCTTGTGAAGCCCGCGCCAACCAAACCACGCCGCAAGCTCGCCCTTTGGGCGTGGTTCTTTTTTCTGTTGACGGTCGGATCGGCATATGTTTTCTTCGTGCTGCCTCGACAGCTGCAACGCGAACCGATGCGAATCGAGTTCTCCAATCCATGAAAGTGGGTTTGATCGGCTACGAGGGATCGGGAAAGACCACGCTTCTCGAGGCGGCATCGGCGGGCGCCAAGCGCGGGGATTTGGTCGCGGTGGCGGTTCCCGATGCGCGTTTCGAACGGATATGCGAGGTCGTGCAGCCAAAGAAACGCGTCCCCTCGACGGTCGAAATCCAAGACAATGCCGGCACGCTGCGCGAGCGGGGATCGCAGGCAGGATTTGCCGAAGCGGCGCGGAGGATGGACGGTCTAGTTCACGTCGTCCGCGAGTTTGATTCTCCCACGGCTCCGTTTCACGCAGAACCGAATCCAGAGCGCGACCATACCGCGCTTATTACGGAGCTGGTTTTGGCTGATCTTGGAATCGTCGAGAATCGCTTGGAAAGACTGGCGAAATCTCCGGGCGCGCGCCAATCGGGCAGCGATGAATATTTAGAAAAATCCGCTCTTGAAAAAATAAAACCCGGGCTGGAAAACGGCGAACCTGTCCGGCGCATGGATTTAACTGAAGACGAGCGGAAGCATTTATCCAACTATCAACTGTTAACCGCCAAACCGATGGTTGTCGCAATCAATTGCGCGGAGTCGCAAATTTCCGCAACTAGCGAATTCGAAAAATCCTGCGAAGATCCGATTTTTAGGATTTGCGCGGAAATAGAAAAAGAAATAGCGGAGCTCGCACCTTCCGAGCGAAAAGATTTTCTGGATGAATTGGGAATTTCCAGGCCCGCGTCTGAAAGCCTCGTTCGCGCCGTCTATGACGCTCT
>DASSBY010000008.1:0-2363 GCA_035698285.1 Fimbriimonadales bacterium
CCCTCGCCCGGCATGTACCTGGCCGCTTTCGGAAGCTCGGAAGACCCGACGACGTCTTTGAGCACGAACGCCTGCGCGGATTCGTCCCATAGAAAAATCGAATACGCGCTAACCCCCAAAACATCTTGCGTCACCTGCGCCACTTGCTTGAGCAGCCGGTCTTCGGACTGGGCCTGATCGAGCGCGTTCACAATTTGCAGCAGCGCCTCCTCGCGCTTGCGGGCATCCTCCCGGTCCAAAGCCAAGCCCGCGATAACGGCTAGGAGCTCGAGCGCCTCCTTATGCTCTTCGTTGAACGCCGCGATCTTGTCGGATTCGACGTTGAGCACCCCACGGATGCGCGCGTCGGCGTCCCGGATCGGCGACGCAAGTTCGCTCCGAGTCCCTTCGATAAACCGCTTATAGCGCGTCTCCTCGCGAACGTCGTCGCTCTTGTAGGAGATTCCCATGGCGGCAACATAGGCGGTAATGCCCTCGCCCTCATCGCCGATGGTGATCTGCTCGCCGAGAAACGCCGGCGACCAGTCCTTCCCCATTCCCGCCCGGAGCGTCATGTGCCCGGCTTCGGAGCTAAAGTCGGCAACCATGGCGTTCCGCGCTCCGGTCCACTCCATGGCGCCTGTGCAGATCGTATAAAGCGCGGCAACGTCCTTAGATAAGGCGACCTGCTCGAGGAGTTTGCGAAGTTCGGCGGGCGGGATCACGCCTCGGATTATGACGGCTTGCCTTCGTCGAACAAGGAGGTCTTCTGGAAAGCGATCCGCTCCTCGGCGGCGTCCTTCGACCGCAGCGCCCCTGCCGGCAAGATCGAATTTTTGCCGAACTTCGCGTTTAGACCATCGACGGCCTGCGCCAGCCGGTGGCGGTCGTTGTCTTTATCGAACATCGAAGGCGTTCGCTCCTCGGTGCGCACGAGATCGCCCAGCGCCAAACCGACCTGATATGGATCCTCTACCTCGCAAGCGTGCCACGCCTCCTGCAGGCGCTCGACCAGGAAGAGCGTCTCGTGCGTCGGCTCGGCTCTCAGCTTGTGCTCCCATTTTCCGCTCCTTCCGCGAACGAAGAAGGAAGCCTTCCGACAGCTCAAGTTTTCTCGGCGAAGGCGCGCCGTCGCCTTTTGAAGCAGCCGCAGCAAGACGCCGTAAGCCAGGTCGCGCGTCCGAAGCTCCGGCGGAAGAACGTGGCTGTTGCTGAGGCTCTTGCGCGGGCGATCCTCCTCGGGCAAATCGTATCCACGCAGCAGATACCACCAGCGCGCTCCGACAACGCTGCCGAAGGCCGACCTCATCTGCGCTTCGGATGCCGACAGGAGGTCAGCCGCCGAGTAAATTCCCTTCAGATTGAGCCGAACCACCATGCGCTTGTTCAAGCCGCAAAAATCGATGAGGTCCAAGCGTGCCATCTGCTCCGCCATGGTCTCCGGATGCAGGAGCGTGAGGCCGTTCGGCTTTTGCATGTCGCTGGCCACTTTCGAAAGGAATGCGTTTGGCGCCAGCCCGATCGAGCAGGTTAGGCATTCGCCGATCTGCTCAGAGATCGCGCCTTTGACCTTCATCGCAATCGCCCGAGCGGCTTCCTCCGTCGCCTCTGATTCGAGCAGGCGGACGCGCATTTCGTCGATCGAGCAAACCTTCTCCACGGGGACGACCGACTCCACCGCCGCGATGACGCGGTCGTGATATTCGGCGTACGATTTATGATTTCCTTCAACCAAGATGATCTCGGGACATATCCGCCGGGCGTCCCCCGCCCGAGTCAGCGTATTGCAGCCGCGCCGTTTGGCCTCATAGCTTGCCGCGATCAAAACGGTGCCGTCGGCAATCATCGGGACGACACCGACCGGCTTCCCGCGGAGCTCGGGATGCTCCTGCTGCTCGACGGAGGCGAAAAACGCGTTCACGTCGAGAAACAGGTACCGATACGGCGACTCGCGGGCCGGCAGCATCGACCGCTTGAACTGCATGTCTACTATTATGGCCCGTCGAGTGTACTCGCATGGCGCGTGGCTATGGTCGCCGCACGGCTCCCCGATTCTCTAACCAAGTTATCCATGCAGGCGAGACCATCGCAAACCCGCCATTAAGCCGAACCACCCATGAGAGGGTGGTTCGATTTCGGAGAAAGCCCGAGCCGAAGCTTAGGCTAGTCGTTGCGCAATGCGCCGCGAAATTGGTCGACCTTGGCCGTCCACGAAGCGACACCGGTCCCTGCATCGAGATAGGACACGCGGGCCCGAAGGATGCGCGTTCCTGATTGCAGGAAGCGAGAAGGGTTCGACGTGACATTCACAACAGCGAAGCTGTCGGCCGTTGTGGCATCGCGAAGGTCGAGCTGCACCCAAGCATTGGCAACGAAGTCGAACG
>DASSBY010000009.1:0-5770 GCA_035698285.1 Fimbriimonadales bacterium
GATCGCGCCCGCCGAGGTCGAACTGATAATTTGCACACCGGAGCCCGCGTTTACATAACTGAGATGCAGCGAATCCCCCACTTTCTTATAGAAAATGCAGTCATCCTTGCCTGCGCAATATCTCTTCACGGCCTCGACGAAGCCGGCAAAATCCACGACGAGCGTCATAATGCAAACGTTGAAAGCAAAGCGAAACGATCCTTTGGTTGATTTTAGCAGGAGCCCCCACGCTGCCGTGCGCCCCGTCCCCCTCTCCTCCGTCGAGCTAACCGGATTCTGGGGTCGCCGCGGGGCCATCAACCGCGAGGCCGCCATCCCCCACGGCCTCCGCATGCTCGAAGAAACCGGCGGCATCGAGGCTTTCGAGATCGCCGCTGGCGCCAGCCAAGCCGCCCTCCGCGGCTTCGTCTACCGCGACAGCGACCTTTACAAATGGCTGGAGGCCGCCGCCTACGCAGGCGTTCGCGAAACCGAGACCATCATCCGAAAGATCGCCGCAGCCCAAACCGCCGATGGATATGTCAACACGTCCTTCGCAAACGAAAATTCCTCAAAACGCTTTACGAACTTGGCCGTAAACCACGAAATCTACTGCGCCGGCCATCTAATCCAGGCGGGCATAGCCCAATCCCGTGCTCGATGCGAAGATTCCCTGCTCGATATCGCCAAGAAATTTGCCGATTTTCTTTATGCCGAATTTGGCCCCGAAGGACACGTCGGCACTGGCGGACATCCGGTCGCCGAAATGGCCCTCGTCGAGCTCTTTCGACATATAGGAGACCAAAAATACTTGGACCTCGCCCATCGTTTCATTGAAGCGCGCGGCCGCGGCGTCCTCGGAGGCAAAGAATATCTCCAAGATCACGCACCATTCTTGAACCAAAAAGCCGCCGTCGGCCACGCCGTCCGCGCCCTTTATCTATATGCAGGCGCTGCCGACTATTATTTGGAATCCGGCGACGAACAATACCTGGGAACCTTGGAAACTCTCTACGAAGACGTAAAGCAGAAAACGTATCTAACAGGAGGGATCGGCGCGCGCCACGAAGGAGAAGCTTTCGGCGAACCGTACGAGCTTCCCGATAGCCGCGCCTACGCCGAAACCTGCGCCGTCATCGCGAGCATGATGTGGAATTGGAGGATGTTCGCAGCAACCGCCCACCCAAAATACCTAGACGATATCGAAATCGCCATGTACAACGGCTTCCTAAGCGGCATGTCCGCCTACGGCCTGAGCTACTTTTACGTAAATCCCCTCGCGTCGAGCGGCGGGCATCAACGCCAACCCTGGTACGACTGCGCCTGCTGCCCACCGAACATCTACCGCACGATCGCAAGCATAAAGGGCATGTTCTTCGCGCAAAATCGAACTGACCTCTACTGCAATTTCTACGACGCTTGCTCCATTGAAACGCAAAACCTGAAACTGAAAATGCAAACGGACTACCCCGCAAGCGGATCGGTATCAATTTGCGTGGAATCCATCACCGACTTCCGACTCCATTTAAGAATCCCATCTTGGAGCCGCGAAGCGAAAATAAGTTGGGACCATCGATCCGCAACCGCCCCTCCCGGATTCTTCACCGTCGAAAATCCAAAAAATGTGCAGATCGAATTCGCCATGTCCCCGGAATTCGTCTTTACCCACCCCAGGATCGGCGACAAAGCAGCCCTGCGCCGCGGACCCATTATCTATTGCGCGGAATCCATCGACAACCCCGGATGCGATATCGACGATCTGTGCCTAAACCCCGACAACCCAATCTCTACCTCGCAGCCCGGCCCGGATAGCATCCCCCGCCTCAAAGCATCCGCCCGATCCTACGATGCATCGCCGGACCTCTATCAATTCCAGCAGCCAAAAACCCAGCCGGAAGAAATAGCCATAAACGCCGTGCCGTATTACTCGTGGGCGAACCGCGGACCCGGCAAAATGCGCGTTTGGTTTCCTATTTGCCGCTAGAAGCGAGAACGCGATAATCCGGAACTCCCTTGCCCAAGACCGACTCGTACAAACAAAATCTATCGAAAATAAACGAATATGCAGGAGCGTTCCGCGGCAGCTTCTTCGTCTCCTTGGAACGAGCTGCGGTTAAGTGCAGCTTCCGAAATTTGCCACCCTCACCGGCCATCTCCGACAATCTAACAAACGCATCCGATGCAAACAAATCCTCGACGTTCGCCGAAAAAACAAAAGAAATCGCAGTCCTTCCAAACCGCTTGATTCCCGTCGCCTGCACCGGCAGGGGCTTCCATTCGGCCATATGAAAAGCGTCGAGAAGCAGCGCAACTTCTTCGTCGCTCCGCCACCCGAAGAAAAACAAAGTCGCGTGCAGCGACGCAGCCGGCAGAACCCGCGCGTCCGGCAGGTTCTGGATCGCCCACGCCTCCATTTCTTCGGCTATGCTCGCCGGCGCCGGGCAGCCGGCAAAAATCCGATGTCGGCCCATACGGCAAAGCATATCGCGGGAACGCCACGCTGCGCGCGGTTGTTCTATAATCTAGGAACAACTTGGGGGCGACCGGTTTCGACAGAGCCGTTCCTCTCTCGGTTGCGAGCCGAGGCGCCGCTGGCCTCGTAAAAAGCGGCAAAACAAGTAATTGCGAATAACGATTACGCTCTCGCTGCCTAAGAACTAGACAGCACGCCCGGAGCGTCGAACCTGTAGGCAATCCGGTAGCGACGAATAAATCAGGATAGCGAGCCGAGCCGCCACTCGAGGCGAAGCCCGCGAAACTAATCGAGCATGCTCCAGGGTGGCCCGTCCGCCGGCAGCCCTGGAACGAGAACAACGACGGACTACGCTCGTAGAAGCCCTGAGTGCGCCGACTTTGGAAGCGGGTTCAATTCCCGCCGCCTCCACCACGTTTTAGTCCTGCCGGCAGCGCGAAACCTACCGGCAGAACAGCAAGACTATTTGGCTCGGGTGAAAGTAGAGGCGCTGCCTGTAGATCCGGTGACGATGAACTGGTCGTCGCTCTTCCATTCCACCTTGCCGCTGCCTTCCTTGTTGATCGATTCCTTCGCCTGGTCCCCGGCCGTCTTCAGGTTTGCATCCATCATCTGCTTCATCGCGTCGGGCACACCTGTAACGCTGAATTTGACGGAGTCCATCTTCACTGTTAGGAGGTCACCTTTCATCGTGTAGCTTCCATTGAGATCGCCGTGAAGTTTTGCCGTGCCGGCGTTGGGGATGGGCTGCGACATGTCCATCGTCATAGCCAAGCCGCTGCCCGGGCCAAAAGTCGCCGTCATCATTCCACCAGGAGGCATGGAACCACTTGGCATGGTCACATTCCATTTGCCATCGAAAGATCTGCCGGAGCAGCCGGCCAAGATGAGTAGCGCGAGTGGCGCGCCCAGCAAAATAAGTTTTTTCAAATTCCTCTCCTTCGCCGCGCTCTTCTATACGCGGCGCTTGCGCCGCAATGATAGCAGTTTTCTCCCGAAGGACCGGCGGAGCGTCCAGTCGAGAAAGCGAATCGGCGGAACGGATAGAATGAGCCTGATGACGAGACTCTACCTCCGGGCCCGCTGCGCCGCAGCGCTATCGATCGCGATCATCGGCTTCGCCGGCTGCGGAAAGGAGCCCCGAACCTATGGCGGCGTCCTTCCTGACAAAGTCTACGGTCGCATCATTTCGCTCAGCCCTAGCCTCACCGAGCTTGTCGGTCTTCTAAGAGCCACCCAGTTTCTCGTCGGAAGAACCGCTTCGGACAACAGGCCGAGCATTGTGAGGACCGTCACGATCGTCGCCAACCCAAGGCCCGATTTCGAGAAGATAATCAAGCTGCAGCCCGACCTTATCCTCGTCGACGAAAATCTCATAAGTCCCGCCGATCTCGCCAAGCTCGAAGAGAACAAGACCTACGACATCGCGAAATTCCGCATCGACTCGATAAAAGATTGGAACGACGCCGTGTGGAAGCTCGGCGCGCTCGTCCAGCAATATTCCGCGGCCAGCGAGCAGGTCGACAAAGTCGCCGAGGCGATAAGAACAGCGCAGGCTTCCCCGCTCGATCCCAAGCCGAAGGTCATCGTGGCGATGGGCGGCAACAAGCCCTGGGTCGCCGGCACGGAATCGTTCCAAGCGGACTTGGTCCGCAGCGCCGGCGGCGAGGCGATCGGCCCGCCCGGCGGCAAGTTCGTCCAAGTTTCGCCCGAGCAAATTCTCGCTTGGAACCCGGACGCTGCGTTCGTTTCCGATCCGCCGGCCGACTACAACGGCCCCGCCTGGAGCGGAACAAGCGCCGCCAAGCGCGGCAAGATTTTTCAAATAGACCCCGACCTTCTTCTGCGCCCCGGCGCTCAGGTCCAGTCGATCATTGCGGCGATCAGCCGCGAACTGCACAATATGGAGGCATCGAATTGAACGGCGCTGCGGAAATTGGGGTTTTCGGAGGCTCAGGCTTTTATTCCCTCCTTGAAGACGTCCGCGAGGTCAAGGTGGACACCCCCTACGGCCCGCCGAGCGACAGCATCTTTGTCGCCGAAGTCGCGGGCCGCAAAGTCGCTTTCCTTCCCCGCCACGGCCGGCACCATACGCTGCCGCCCCATAAAATAAATTTCCGCGCCAACGTTTGGGCATTCAAGGCGCTCGGCGTGAAAGCCGTGATCAGCCCCTGCGCCGCGGGCAGCTTGCAAAAGCACGTAAAGCCCGGCGACTTCGTGCTATGCGACCAATTTGTGGACCGCACGCGCGGTCGCGCGGACACTTTTTTCGACGGTCCCATCGTCAGTCACGTCAGCCCGGCGGAAACGTACGATCTTGCGCTTCGTAAAATCGCCGCCGAAGTGATCGCCGCGCATGGAATCGGCCTTCACGAAACCGGAACCGTCGTCGTCATCCAAGGCCCCCGGTTCAGCACCAAAGCCGAAAGCCAATGGTTCGGCGCTCAGGGCTGGGAAGTGATCAATATGACCCAGTATCCAGAGGCGTACCTCTGCCGCGAGATGGGCATGGCCGTCGTGAACATTTCGCTCATCACGGACTACGACAGCGGTCTGCACGCCGACGTGGAGCCGGTAAACGCGGCTCAAGTGCTCGCCGTCTTCCAGCAAAACGCTCAGCGCATCCGCCAGGTCGTTCTCGACATGATCGCCAAAATGCCCGCCGACCTCGACTCTCTCGGCGCCACCGAATCCCTGCGCTTCACCCGAGGCGACGGCGACTCGCAAACCGATGAGGACGTGCGCATCTTCGAAACGCGCCTGTAACGCAGGCATCCTGCCTGCGGCGTGTCGCGTCATCATCATCGTCACGCGGTTTTTTAGGGACACGGTTTTCGGTCAACCACAGTCTTCCATCCTTTTCGCGAGCCGAGTTGGCGTGTCCCCATATTTGGGGCTGATGGCGGCGGGTTGTCAATCTGCAGCCTCACGTTGGAAGAGATTCTCGCTCGGGAGCCGGCTGGATTGGTTGGTGATTCCGCTGACGAGGAGCAGGATCGGTAGAAGATTTGCGAGAGCGGCGCCTGGGGGCACGAAAGTCCCATGACGCGAATCCTCCTGTAACACTTTCTGTGTCCGGACCCGTCATACTCGATAGCGATGCCGCCTAAGGCGGCGGCTTCCATTTAGAGCAATAGCGAGATACTGAGAGGAGAAAGAACGTTGCAACAGGCCGTCAAGGCGAACCGTTCGTTTACGTACGACCATTTCGGCAATGCCATAATCATGGGAAATACGAATGTCTCCTACGATTTCCAGGGCCATGCGCTAGCGATTAGCGAAATCAGCAAGGGCGCCGATACGCATGAATACGACGGC
>DASSBY010000010.1:0-3667 GCA_035698285.1 Fimbriimonadales bacterium
AAGCTGGGTTTTATCAAACCGTATCAGAAAGAGCGCGTCGTCCAGTACATGAGCGGAGAAATGGGCTTCCATACCGAGCGGTCGCTCACGAGCGTGGGCAGCGGGCGGCTCATCGGAGAAGGCTACTCGCACGGTCCGCTTAAGGAAGCGAAGTATGTACCCGAGGCTACGACCGACTTTATTTTCGCGGTCGTCGCTGAGGAAGGCGGATTCGTGGGGTCGATGATCATGATTGCGCTGTACGGCTTTTTCCTTTGGCGCATTTGGTGCGTCGTAGCGAATGCGCAAGCGCCGCTTTTTCGGTATGTCGCGGCAGGGATATTCGTCATGTTCAGTTTTCACACGCTGATGAATATATTTGTGGTTTTGGGCATCGTGCCGGTAACTGGTGTGCCGCTTCCCTTCGTTAGCTTCGGGCGAACGGCGATGCTGCTTAGCCTGGCGTCGGTTGGGCTCTTATTGAACATCCGCGGGCGCGAAAAGCAGCTGGTTTTTTGATGGCGAAGAATTATCAACCGCTTTATTTTTCGATAACGTTTCTAGTCCGAAATTTGGTTTTCCGGCCGTTTGGCGGAATAAGGGTGCTGCGTGGAGATCGGGTGCCGATGAGTGGCGCAGTTATTATCGCGGCGAATCACACGAGCTTCGCGGATCCTCCGGTGGTCGCTTGCGCAACGGGGCGGCGGATGAATTTCATGGCAAAGTCGGAGCTGTTCAAACCGCCGGTTTTTGGGCCTCTCATTCGAAAGGTTGGGGCATTTCCTGTGCATCGGGGCGAGGCGGATACGGAGGCGATCCGCAAGACGCTAAGCCTGCTGGCCGATGGCGAGGCCGTCCTCGTGTTTCCCGAAGGTGGGCGTGGTGACGGGAAAACATTGCAGCCCGCCAACAAAGGCGTAACGCTTCTTGCCCGCAAGAGCGGCGCTGCGGTGCTTCCCGTTGGAATTGTCGGCGCGCAAAAATGGCTTCCTCACGGCGCGAAGTTTCCCAAGAGGCAGCGCATCACAGTTAACTTCGGAGAGCCCTTTACGTACAAGCAGGCAAGCGAAGAAGGCGATTTCGGAAAAGTGCTGATGATGCGCATTGTCGATCTCATCGCGGAAGCCGGCGGTCCCTAAAAGATATAATCCAGTTATGCTTTCCGACCGGGTTAGCCTTCTCAAGCCCTCGCCGACGCTCGCGCTGACGGCGAAAGTCGCCGAGTTGAGGCGCAACGGAGAGCAGATCGTGAGCTTCGCCGCAGGCGAGCCGGACTTCGGGACGCCGGCGTCCGTTTGCGAGGCGGGCATCGAGGCAATCCGCGCAGGTTATACGCGTTATACGGCGGGAGCCGGCATTCCGCAGCTTCGGGAAGCGATTGCGGCGAAATTGCTTACCGACAACGGTGTTAAGGTAGAGCCGTCCGAGGTCGTCGTTTCCGCCGGCGCCAAGCAGGCTTTGTTCAATGCGATTACCGCGCTGTGCAATCCGGGTGACGAAGTCATACTCATCGCTCCTTATTGGATGACGTACCGCGACCAAGTTCTGCTAGCCGGCGGGAAACCAGTGGCCGTTCAGACGAGCCGTGCCGAGGGATATATTCCGAGCGCCGATGCACTCAAGGCTGCGATAACGTCCCGAACGAAGGCCATCGTCGTAAATTCGCCATCGAATCCTACCGGTGCGGTACTGCCTCGGGCGACGCTCAAGGAAATCGCCGCGCTCGCGCTTCGGAACGAGATTTTTGTGATCAGCGACGAAATCTATGAACGGCTCGTTTACGACGGCGAAAAACACGTGAGCATCGCCTCCCTCGGTTCCGAAATCGCTGGCCGGACCATTACTATCAACGGGATGAGCAAAGCGTACGCGATGACTGGGTGGCGAATCGGCTATTCGGCAGCGCCTCTCCCCGTTGCCAAGGCAATGTCGGCGATACAGGATCAGGTCACCAGCAACGCTTCAAGCATTTCTCAATACGCGGCGCTCGTTGCGCTGGCCCTGCCCAAGGAGGCGCTAACGGCGATGACGGAAGAATTCCAATGCCGGCGCGATTTGATCTTGCAGGAGCTTGCGAAGATTCCGGGCGTTACCTGCCCGAAGCCCGGCGGAGCGTTTTACGCCTTTCCGGACGTTAGCGCCTACCTCGATGGCGGCGACGACGTGGCGCTTTCCCAGAAGCTGTTGGAAGGCCAAAAGGTGGCGACGGTGCCGGGGAGCGTTTTTGAAGGGGCGGGGCATCTGCGGCTCACCTATGCGTTGGACCGAGCGCAAATCAGCGAAGGCGTCCGGCGCATTTCGGAGGGCCTGCAATCGAAGACTTAGTCTCGCTCGGCGTTCCCATAAAAAACAAGGCGCTCTTGCGGCTGGCCCTAACCCACCGCTCCACGACCAACGACGTTACGGATTCTTACGAACGGCTCGAGTTTTTCGGCGACTCGGTCTTGGGGATGATCATCGCCGAATATCTATACCAAAAGTTCCCTGAGTGGGATCAAGGGACCCTGAGCAAGGCCAAGGCAACCGTCGTGCAGGAGGGCCCGCTTGCAGAGGCCGCGTTGGTTCTGGAACTTGATAAGTATATGGACGTAGCTAGCTCAGAGCGGTCGGCGGACTGCCGGATCCGACCTTCGATCCTTGCCGATGCTTTCGAAGCAATCGTCGGCGCGATTTTCCTCGAACAGGGGCTCGTTATCGCCCGATGGTTCGTGCTCGAGCGGCTGCATCCCTATCTCGATCAAGTTGCCCGTGGCGAAATTGGCACCGGCGACTACAAGTCCCGCCTCCAGGAGATCGCGCAGGCCCGGTGGCGCAAGACGCCGATCTACCGGGTGTCCACCGAGAAAGGGACGGCGCACGAGAAGACATTCCTTGTCGACGTGGCTTTGGACGGCGAAGTAATGGGGACGGGCCAGGGCCGAAGCAAAAAGGAGGCCGAGCAGGCCGCCGCAAGGGATGCGATCGAGCTCATCACGCGGGCGGAAGCCTACCAGATGTTCCGGTCGGAGCCCCTGTAAATTTTTTTGAAAAAAGCGGAAGGATTTGAGCTAACTTTCGTCTAAACTGGTGTATCATTGAAGTAGTGCAGAGGGCCGGCAGGCATCGAAGCACGCTTTTTGAACCGATTACTTTGATTCGGGCTATTGCCCAACTGGAGAAAAATGCATATGAGGAGAGAGATACTCGTTGCAATCGTAGCCATTGTTATGGCGAGCACAGCATTCGCGCAGCGGATGCTGCCCAACTCGTATATCGAGAAGCCTACGCCGACGCTCCCTGCGTTGATCGCGCACGTCAAGAATAATCCGAAGGTTATGGACCGCTATGTGCGCCATTTCCAGATGACTCCGGACGAGGTGATCACTTTCCTTAAGAGCCTCCATATGGGCAAGCTCAAAAAGGACATGTATTTCAACGTATGGAACGTCCCGGATTCTACGGGCGAACTTCGCGTACGGAGACTCCTTTTCAAGAAGGGTGAGAAGTTCTTCTTCGATAAGAACAACACGCCCGTTATCGCGGTCGCTTGTGGCAATCCCATCATCAGAACGGACCAGGCGGACACACCGAGGATTACCCCTTCGGTCTCGACGCCAATTGGCCCGGTCGAGGTGGAGCTGCCCGGCGTAGCGCCGCTCAATATGGATATGTCGATCATGCAGCCCGCGACTCCCGCGACGCCTGAAGT
>DASSBY010000011.1:0-11839 GCA_035698285.1 Fimbriimonadales bacterium
GAACCTTGGCAGTTTCGGTAACGATGTAAAGAGTGTTATGGCCTGCGAGCGAAGCCGCCTCCCCGATGCCGACCTTCACAAATTCCTTGGGCAGGACGCCGATAACCCAGTGCGTTTTTGGGAGCTTCTTGGCCTCAGGCGTACCGATCAATTCCTTGGGAATTTCGAGCTTTTCGTTTGTGGCAGCCAGCGAGACCGTAAGGACGCGCCCGCCGCGGTCGATAGCGACCCTAAGCGGTTCCCCCTTTGATTTCTGAACCAGATCGCGAAGGTCGCTGAACCGGTCGATCGCCGTACCATTCAAGCTAAGAATCGTATCTCCGGCGAGCAGCCCTGCCTTTTCTGCAGCCGATTTCGCCGCTACCTCACCGATGACGGGAGCATCGCGCCGCCCGTAAATCGAAATTTCCGAGAAGAAGAACAGGTAGCCGAACAAAATGCTGAACAGAGGCCCGGCGAACAGCACCAGCGCGCGCGACGAAAGGCTCTTCGAATAGAAGCCGCGGCTAATTTGAGTCTCGCTGCCGTCAGCCCTCGGCTCCATTCCTTTGATGCGAACGAAACCGCCGAGCGGAATAGCGCGCAGACAATACTCCGTCCCCCGGCTGCATTTCGTGCACAACAGCTTCTTGCCGAAGCCGATAGCAAACTCCTCGACCTCCATCCCGCGCCAGCGCGCGAATAGAAAATGGCCGAGTTCGTGCACTCCGACCACAATGGTAAACAGCAGAGCGATTATGAGGATTTGAAGCAGAATCAAAGGCGGTTAGGTTCCTTTCTAAATTATACGTTGCCGGGGGTTGCTAGGGTTTTCCAATTTGCCCTCGCCTCCGCATCGCAGGCAAGAATTGACTCGAGCGTTACGTCGCCCTTAATAGGCAAGCCGAGCGATCTTTCGCAAGCCCGAGTAATGTCCATGAAGCCAATCTCGCCTCGCAGAAAGGCGTTCGCGGCTTCCTCGTTGACGGCGTTCATGTAGGTCGGCGTGAGACCGCCAAGCCGCATAGCCTCGCGAGCGACCCCGGGCAGGCTAAACGTAGACTCATCGAGCGGCAAAAGCTCGAGGTTCGGACTGTCGGCCGGATTCCACTGCGGCGCCGGCGACGGAACGCGCTCCGGTCCAAGCAGGGCGTATTGGATCGGCAATTTCATATTCGGCTGCCCCATCTGCCCAAGAACGCTGCCATCGCGGAATTTGACCATAGAATGGATGATGCTTTGCGGGTGGACGACGATATCGACCATGTCCGGCGCAACTCCGAACAGCCAAGTGGCCTCGATAAGTTCCAGACCCTTGTTCATAAGCGTCGCAGAATCGATCGTGATCTTGCCTCCCATGTGCCAAGTTGGATGCGCCAGAGCCTGTTCGAGCGTCGCATTCTCCAGCATCCCCCTATCCCATCCCCGAAAAGGTCCGCCGCTCGCCGTCAGAATAATGCGCTCGACTTGGCCGATCTTCTCGCCTTGGAGGCACTGCAATACCGCGGAATGCTCCGAGTCTATGGGTCGAAGCGTCTCCACCGACGCCTTGGGCATAACAATTTCGCCGCCGGCAACGAGAACCTCCTTGCTGGCCAAAGCAACCGCCTTTCCCGCATCCAGGGCTGCCAGCGTCGGCTCCAGCCCGATCATCCCGCTCACCGACACGACGACGACATCCACCTCTGGATCCGTCGCAATATCCAAGAGCGCCGCCATCCCGTCCTTGTCAAAGAGCGCCGTCTTGGCAACGCGAAATTCCGCAGCCTGCGCATCCAGCTCGTCCGCGCTCGAGCGAGCCGCAAGAGCGACAACTTCAAGGGCTCCCGGATTGGCCCGGACTACATCCAGCGTCTGCGTCCCTATGCTGCCCGTGCTCCCCAAAATTGCGACGCGCTTCAACCCAGGCCACCAAACTTCCGCGTTCTTCCTTGAAAACTAAGGCACGCTTCGATGAGGTCGCTCACCGTGAAGTCAGGCCAAGGTTTGTCGATGACCGCCAGCTCCGCGTACGCGCCCTGCCAAAGCAAAAAGTTGCTGAGCCGCATCTCGCCGGCCGTGCGGATCAGCAAATCCGGCTCAGGAATATCCGGGTTGTAAAGCGCTCCGGAAATGTCCTCCTCGTTCACCGAGCGCACCCCTCGCGCGATCAGCCTGTTCACCGCGTCGACGATTTCCGCCCTCCCACCGTAGTTCATGGCCAGCGTGAACGTCACGCCCGTATTGTCGCGCGTCGTCTCTACGCCCTTCGTCAGCGCGTTCCTCAGACCCTCAGGAGCCTCCTCCAGCCTCCCCGCAACCCGTACGCGCACGTTGTTGCGGAACATTACGCGCAATTCGTCGATCGCCGCCCTCTCGATCAGCTTCATCAGCCCATCCACTTCGGTCTTCGGCCGTCGCCAATTCTCTGCGCTGAAGGCATACACGGTGAGATACCGGATCCCAAGATCGTTGGCGAAAAGAAGGACGGACCGAAGCGTCTTATAGCCCTCGCGGTGACCTATTAGCCTCGGAAGACCGCGCTGCGTCGCCCAACGGCCGTTGCCGTCCATGATGATCCCGACGTGCAGCGGCAGGGCCTCGAGGTCGAGTCCCGCCCGGGCGGCCATCGCCTTGGTGTTCTCGGCGCTCGTCATGAGCTTAACAGGGTACCGCTCGCCGGGTAGAATTTGGGAACCACAAATCGCTAGCGCGGTTTGTTTTTCTTTAGTAACCATGAGGATTAGCATTTTTGGTCTTGGCTACGTCGGCGCCGTATCCGCCGGATGCCTTGCCAACGAGGGCCACAGCGTCATCGGAGTCGACCCGTCGAAGGTAAAGATCGAGCTCATCAATAATGGAAAAACGCCCATTATCGAGAAAGATATCGGCGAAATCATCGCGAAGTGCGCAGCAGATGGCCTTCTAAAAGCGACAGATGACGTCGACTTCGCCATCCAGAACTCCGACATTTCCCTAATTTGCGTGGGAACCCCGAGCAAGGCGAACGGAAGCTTGGACCTGCAGTACGTCGAGCGGGTTTGCGAAGAAATCGGCGCGGCGATTTCAAAAAAAGACGGCTTCCATGTCATCGTAATGCGAAGCACAATGCTTCCGGGCACGATGCGCGGCCTCGTTATCCCCACATTGGAAAGGTCCTCCGGCAAAATCGCCGGCAAGGATTTCGGCGTCTGCAACAATCCTGAGTTCTTGCGCGAAGGGACAGCCGTTTATGACTACGCCAATCCGCCCAAGACCGTCATAGGCGAGACTGACGACAAGAGCGGCGATATTCTTTCGAGCCTTTACGAAAACCTGCCCGGACCCAAAATTAGAACGGACCTGGAAACTGCCGAAATGGTGAAATACACCGATAACACGTGGCACGCCCTCAAAGTCGCCTTCGCCAACGAAATCGGCAACATTTGCAAAGAATTGAAAATAGACGGCCACAAGGTCATGGACATTTTCTGCCGAGATACGAAGCTCAACCTGTCGCCCTACTACATGAAGCCCGGGTTCGCATTCGGCGGATCGTGTCTTCCAAAAGACGTGCGCGCGCTCGGATACAAAGCTCGCAGCATGGATCTCGACCTCCCCGTCATCTCCGCGATCCTTCCCAGCAATGAGCGGCAAATAAAACGCGGCCTCGACATGATAACGGCAAAAGGAAACAAGAAAGTCGGCTTCCTCGGTTTCAGCTTCAAAGCCGGAACGGACGATCTTCGAGAAAGCCCAATCGTCTCCCTCATCGAAACGCTTCTGGGCAAAGGATACGAAGTTGGCATTTACGATCGCAACGTCAATTTGGCCAAGCTGACCGGCGCAAACAAGGATTATATTCTCAAGGTAATCCCTCATATTTCCGCGCTTATGAAGTCTTCTGCAGAAGAGGTGCTCCGAGATTTCGATACTATCGTTATCGGCACGGGGGATCCCGAATTTAAAAATGCTGCGGATTCTTTGCGCGACGGCCAAGTAGTGGTGGACCTCGTGAGGATTAGAGATAAGCAAAGCGAAGAAGGCCGCTACGATGGCATCTGCTGGTAGCCGCAAAGTCCTCTTCATCGTAGAAAATCTCCCCTCGCCCTTTGACAGGCGCGTCTGGCAGGAAGCCACGACTTTGCACGATAACGGGTTCACCGTCTCGATCATCTGCCCAACCGGTAAAGGTTTTGAAAAGAAGTTCGAAATCATCGACGGTATTGCCATCTATCGGCACAATTTGCCCACGGAAGGCAGCGGCGCATTGGGCTATCTCGTCGAATATTCCGCGGCGCTCTTTTGGGAGTTTTGGCTGGCGTGGAAAGCGCTTAGGCAGCGAGGATTCGACGTTATTCACGCCTGCAACCCGCCTGATGATATTTTTCTCGTGGGCGGCTTTTTCAAGATATTCCTAAGAAAGAAATTCTTGTTCGACCACCACGATATCAACCCCGAGCTATACCTTGCCAAGTTCGGGAAGAAAGACTTTCTCTACAAACTGATGGTGTTCCTCGAACGGATGACCTTTCGCACCGCCGACGTTTCCATCGCCACAAACGAATCGTACAAGAAGATCGCCATCGAGCGCGGAAAGATGCCTGCAAACAAGGTTTTTGTCGTGCGCAGCGGCCCAAGCTTGGAACGGATGAAAATTCAGGCGCCCGTACCCAAGCTAAAACACGGTCGAGAATTTCTGGTCGGTTACGTCGGTGTAATGGGGAAGCAGGAAGGATTGCAATACCTGCTCCAGGCGGCGCAATATATCGTGGAAACTCTCCGCCGCAACGATATTCAATTCGGAATCGTCGGAGGCGGAACCGAGCTCGATTCTCTTCGCCGCGAGGCGAAAGATATGGGTCTGGAGGAATTTGTCACGTTTACCGGACGAGTGCCAGACAAGGAAATGCTCGATATGCTCAACACGGCGGACGTCTGCGTCAATCCGGACGTCTACAATGAGATGAACGATAAATCCACCATGAACAAAATCATGGAATACATGTCGCTCGGTAAACCGATTGTGCAATTTGACTTGACTGAGGGGAGATTTTCCGCAGGGGAAGCCTCCCTCTACGCGGAGCGCAACGACTTTGTCAGCCTCGCAAACAAACTAGTCGACTTGATCGACGATCCCGAAAAGCGAAAGACGATGGGCGAGTTCGGAAGGCGGCGCATCGAGCAGGAGCTGGAATGGAAATACGAAGCGCCGAAACTCTTGGCTGCCTACGACGCTCTCTGGCCCGATAAATCCGCGTAAATAGCGGCGAGCGTGTCGCAGTATTTACGGATGTCATACTCCTGCGCCTTTTCCCACGCGCATAGTCCTATTTGTTCGCGCAGCGCCGAATCTGCCATGGCGAGCATGGCTTCGGCGATCTCGTCCACGTTCCCCGGTTCGACCAAGAGCCCGTTTTTCTTGTCGGTAATTACCTCTGGGATCCCTCCGACGGGCGTTACGATCGGTGGCAATCCGACGGCCATAGATTCCAGCATTGCCATCGGCACCCCCTCGCGAAAGCTCGGAAGCACAAAAACATTGGCCTTCTTGAATAGGCGGTTCCGCTCTGCCGCATCGATCCACCCGTGAATTTCAGAAGAATTCCCAACTCCTAGATCCTCCGTCAATTTCCGAACACCATCGACATCGCCATTTCCCGCCATGATTAGCTTTGCGTCGGTCACACGCTCCGAGACTTTTGCAAAAGCCTTGACCAAATCCATCGCCCCCTTGCGTTCGTCCATGATTCCCAAAAAAAGATACACAGGTCCTGCGGACTCGCGCTTAGGAATTTCTCCACAAACGATCGGGTTGCTAAGAACGACAATCTTCTCGCGATCTACGCCGCAAACGTCCGCGTAGAAATCTTTCCAGCTTTCCGAGAGCGCGATAAAAACGTCCGCCGAACCCAGGAACCTGAGGATGCGCCTCTTCATCCAGCCCCGTTGCCTCTCGAAAAACTCGCGATAGTCAGACCCGTGCGCATGCAAAATTAGCGGGATGCCCATCTTTTTCGCCATTCCTGCGACCACCGATTTGCGCGCTGTACTCCCCGTAACGCTGAAATGAACGTGCACCACATCCGCTTTAGCCATCATGGCCTTCGCCTTGCGGAGCGCGCGCAAAAACACGGCCAGCTTGTGCGATGCCGAACCGTCCTCCATGGTCCCTAGGAACGACATCTCCACGTTTTTGGGCATATACTGAAGGATCAGCTTTTCAACGCTCGAAATTCCGCCCTGAACGTCGAGCGCAGGTCCGGCCATGAGAACCTTCATAGATATTCGGAAAACCAGCGCAATTGCTCGCGCATTCGATGGATGCGCAAATCTGGAGGACCGTTCCGCGATAATCCATGGCTCGTCGACGCAGGATAACGGACGTACCGACAGGGCACGCCCTGCATTTTCAAAAAAGTATAAACCTGGTCGCCCTGCTCGATGTTGCAACGCATGTCGCCCTCGCTATGGATAACCAAAGTCGGCGTCTTCGCTTTGCCGAAATGCTTGACCGGGCTCTTTTCCCACAGCGTCTCCCATTTGCCATACGCCGCCCCGGGCCACGAACCGTCGGGAACGAAAACATAATCGCTGTTGCCGCTCTTGCTCAGCAAATTGCTAACGCTTCGATCGCTAATCGCGCACTTATAATCGCTGCCGTGCCCGATCGCCCAATTGACCATATAACCCCCGTAACTGCCGCCCATAATGGCGACCCGCTTCGAGTCCACGAATTTAAGCGATTTGACGAACTTTGTAACCGCGAGGACATCCTTCCAATCCTTATTACCCCAATCGCCCATGATCCACCGCGCAAATTTCTCTCCGTATCCGGTGCTGCCGCGTGGATTACAGAAAGCCACAACGTAGCCGTTGGAGGCGAGAACTTGGCTTTGCAAAAAGACGCTCGACGAATACATCGCGTGCGGCCCCCCATGAACCTGGAGCACGGCCGCATATTTCTTCCCTGCCCGGAATCCGCGCGGCTTAAGGACCCAAGTTTGAATCCTGACTCCCCTTTCCGACTCGACCCAATGCTCCTCCGCGACGCTCAAAAACAGCTGGTCTTCAATTTTCTTGTTGAAGGTCGAGCGATATTCCTCGCGCCCGCCATTCGTCGACAGAATCTCAGGGAGGGACGCCGGTCCCGTGGTTACGCAAGCCACATTCTCTCCAACGGCGCTGCCCAGCAGACATTCCATGCCGTCGGGTGTCAAGTAATCGACCTTTCCGCTTTCAACGGAAACCGAACAAATGCGGCTGCATCCAAGCGCCGAAAGCGTAAATAAAATCGATTCGCCATCCGACGTCCAAGTCGGGCCGACTTCCACAGCGTCCCGCAAGTCGCTCAAGACCAAGGGGGAGGCATTTAGGTCTAATTTAGCGGTCAGGTTCCGAAAATCCCCGCTCTTTGTAGCGTAAATACAAATGGCTGCATTCTTCGTCCCGTATTTGTCCCGCGTGCGGTCTTCGTAATACACCGCTATTCTCTCGCCCGAGGAGTCCAAAGACGGCCGGCCATATCTTCCCATGGGCAATCCCTTAAGCGATCGCGCCTTGCCCGTTTTAACGTCGACAATGTCGATGCCGAAATCATCGGGCTCCATTTCTGGATTTTTTGCCCGGTTGTAAGCGATTATCAGGCCGGATGAATCGTGCGTCCAGGCAAAGGTGTAGCTGTCTTCGGCGCTCCTGTCAAAAAACAGCCTGTGCTTGCCGGACTCGACGTCGAGGATATAGACCCTAAATCGGTCGTCTCCATAAACGCCGTCCCCGTCTAGCCGCCAGTTCAGCGTCTCCACGATTCGCGGAGGCGTGCTGAAATTCTTTGCTGCGCGTTCCGACTCTGCCCTTGTTGTGCGATCCGAAGCAAGCTCCCTAAAGGTGAATGCGATCGACTTGCCATCCGGCGACCAAACGAATTCTCCCAGCGAGCCTTCTGGAAGATTGGTGAGCGCCCGAGCTTCGCCTCCTGAAAGGTCGAGCCAAAAAATCTGCGACCGCGGCTTTTCCCGTCCGCTCGCGAAAGCGATCCCCGAGCCGTCCGGCTTCCAGCGCGGAGCACGATCCGACCCTGAGCCCGTGATCCTTCTGGCAGAACCCTCCCGACGGAGCCACAGGTTAGTTTCGTACTTATTCGCTACAATCTCTTTGAGACAAAATACGAGGCTCTTGCCGTCCGGCGAAAGCCGTGGATCGGAAGGAATGCGAATCTGCAGAAGGTCTTCGGGAGCGACCGCTCGCTTAGGCATGGAGTTGGAACAATACCGTATCGGAACCGGGCGCCGTACGTCCGTAGTATCAGAGAAAGAGGTCGAATATGAAAAGATTTTGTATCATCGCCATGGCGGCGCTCGCTTCGATCGCAGCCCAGGCGCAAGATGGATGGAAGCACCCCAAAACTATCGCCGCCACTATAGTCGAGCGTTTCGCCGACCAGCCCGAGCGCAAGGTCGAAGTTGCGCTTCAAAACGACGCCATTTCCTACAAGACGAGCGCAGCTATCGACGGCCTACTCGGGGGCATTCCTCGAATTGAGTCGGTCGGATCGTCCGGCGTCATGACCTGGATCGAAGGAAAACCCGAAGTGGTCCTCCCGCTCCTCGCCCCAACGACGTACGGAATAGACGAATTCCTCGACCGCCCGGGCTTCTCGCGTGCGGATCTCGAGTTCAATCTGCAAGGTATCGAGAAAGCGCTCGACAAGAAAGTTCTCGTCGGCAAAAGCGAAACCGTAGCAGGCCGCGACTGCCTCGTGCTGAAGGTTCCCGATAGCGCCGACCGCGCCAGTACGGACTATCAACAACTTTGGATCGACCGCGAAACGGGCATTACCATGCGCCAGCAAGACTTTTTTGGCGGCAAGAAGACCTACGAACGCGATATCACGAAGATCGACTTCACGATCCCCGGAGGCAGCGTGCTCGCCGCACCGCGCCCGGAGGCCAAAATCCTCCGCGGCCTGGTTTCGCCGATGACCCTCTCGCGCTTTAGCACCCTCGCCGATCCCGCCGCTTTCTCCACAGACATTTCCAAGGTGAACGAGGCGTCCAAGCAAGCCTGGGCCGGCGCGTTCGACCTCCCCGGCGACTTCCGGTACGCGCAAACGATTGCCAGCCAAGTTCGAAGTCAGGAAGTGGCTCTCGGAGGCATTAAGAACAACCAGCAACGTGCCATCGAAGAGCGGAATGCTGCAAGGCAGCGCGCCGCACAGCAGCGTCGGGAGAACCGCCTGCGCAACCGCGAGTTTCGCGCCCAGCGAACGGCAGTCGTTCAAACCACGGAAGGCATAAACGACGGCCCCGCGATTTCGATGACGTTTACAACTTCCGATGCCGACGGCGGAACGCTACAAATCTTCCAAGTCGATAACAGTGAAAACGAGGGTGCCGGGCCTAATGCCAACGGCAACGGCGGCTCGTCGAACAAGCCCAAAGAGAAGCTCTACCCATTCGCCCAAAGCGATTTCGTAAACCCTGCGACCGGCGACACCATTTCCGTCCTCCAGATCGAGGGTCAAGAAATCGAGCCTTACATCGATGAACTCGTCCTCGGAACGCCCAAAACCAACGTGGATTCGCGAATCGCCAATTCAAAGATGTACACGGTCGGCGGCCCCGGCAACATTAAAGTTCTCACTTGGACTTCCGGACAGTCGCGTCACGCTATCGTTGCGACGAACATGTCCGAAGCCCAAATGATCGAAATGGCGTCGAAGCTGAAGACGAACTAGGCGCTGCTACTGGCCATGAAGCTCGTAGTGCTCGCTGGCGGTCTGCGTCAGCGTGCTAAAGTGCGCGCCCTTCGACCGTAAGAAGTCAACCGTCTCGGACAGCGCCCCGACGCAGTCCGTGTAGTCGCGCATTCCGATGCAAAGAACCTCGCGGTCCATGCACCCTTCGATAACTTCTTGCACTTCGGCGAATCCCTTGTCGAGGTAAGCATACTTCCCGCCGGTAGCGCTAATCGGCACTTCCAAGATCTTCGATTCGCCTTTTTGCCGCAGGTCCTCTGTACTGGGATGGTAGGGATCGGTCGGACCGCCTTCCCAATTTACGAACATCCGGTAGTCGCTTCCCGCCACGGAGCTGGAGCTGACCAAAATGCCGATGTCCTCGAGATACTTGAGGTCCGCTGGCAGAAGCGCGAAGGCGCCTGCCCTGAACGCAGTCGCCTTCATCCGGTGCGACTTAAGCGTGTCCTTGGCGATGCGGATAATGTTGCCCCGCTCTCGGTCGTTGTCCACATAGCCGCGGTTGTTCTCAAAATAGACCAGCATTCCGATCTCGTGCCATGTCGGGATCTTGTGCAGAAACTCCCGGTAGTACAAATTGGTGTTCGCAGAGGGGTCCGCCTCGGAAATATGGATCAGCCACGTAATGGGGACGAATAGCTTTTCGGCGAGGTCGATAAGGTCTTTGGTGAAACAACGGTCGTGATGGGCGGCTTTGCAATCCACCGTAAGGGCGACTGTGGGCATTTTCTTTGGCACTTCTCCTATGGGCGCAGGGAGCGTCATCGATCTCCCAAACGCGACTGTCTATCTTAGCCCGCCAACCCTCGCCCGCGTCTACGCCCCCCGATCCCCACTGTTCCGGCGCCCCGCCGGCTGCTACAGTTAAAATCGGCCCTGTCCGTTGCAAACGCCTACACTACGCATTTTGGGCGCAAGCCCGACGTATATGCGGATTAGGACATCGAAAACGCGCCTCGATAGGACCCGAGTCCGGCGCAAAGGGAGCAAGTCATGGGTAAGACAATTTGTAGCGCCGTAGCCGCGTTGACTCTGATGGCGCAGAATGCGATGGGTCAGGAGCCCGAAATTCTCTGGATGAGCGGAAGTCACAGCGGTGGCGTATCCAGCGTGCGATTCTCCCCGGACAGCGCGCTCCTCTACTCTGGCGGCATGTCGGATCAGACCGTAAAGGTCTGGCGGGTTTCGGACGGTCGGCTCCTGCGTACGATCAACGCCTTCTATGCCGGCGTCCGAATGGTCGCGCCGTCGCCCGTGAACGGCCGATATCTAGCGTCCGTAGCCGATGCGAGCTTTGGCAGCGGCGAACCAACGCTCAAGCAATGGTCCCCCGCAGACACTTCGCCCAGACCAGCCTTTTACGCTGCAGGTAGCGTTGATCTGCCTCTGTTTTCTCTCGCTTACTCTCGGGACGGGTCGAGAATCGCCGTAGGCAACAACCGATACGAAATCGATGTTTACGACGCTGCCACCGGAAGTCTTCTTCACCGATTGTTCGGACACAATTGGTTTTCGTTCGGGCTCGCCTATTCGCCCGACGGCAAATACCTCGCCTCTGCGAGCGGAGACCAAACGATCAAGCTTTGGGACGCTACGACCGGTGAATTGGTCCGCACGCTTACCGGGCACACGTTCTTCGTCGACGGCGTCGCATGGTCGCCCGACAGCCGGATTCTCGCATCAGCTAGCTGGGACGGCACGGTGCGTTTCTGGAATCCCGAAACGGGAGCCAGCCTCCGAACGGTCGATCTCGGAGACGAGAGCGCGATGTACGCTATCGCCTACGCGCCGGATGGAGCCACGGTTGTAACCGGGGGCACGAGCGAAGACGGTACGGGCTCCGTTTACCTTATTCGCGTAGCAGACGGCGCGATACTGCAGACGCTGAGCCCAGCGCATCCGGGGGCGCTCTTTGATCTGACATACAGTCCCGATGATTCGCTTATCGCTTCGTCCGGCGCGGGAAGCGCGATTCATACATGGCATGCCGGCACGGGAACTTACAATCGGCAGATTTCGGCAAACCGCGCAGCGGTGCCTGATGTCGACGTTAGCCCGAACGGACTGCTCGTCGCGGATTGCGGAGGACTTACGCCGGGTGGAGACATTGGCGGAGTCGTCGAAATCATGCAGTCGTCAGACGGC
>DASSBY010000012.1:0-9392 GCA_035698285.1 Fimbriimonadales bacterium
CATAGGGTCCCCAAATCTGTCGCAAGAACGCCTCGTAGATCGCATACCGGTCTTTGGTCTTGATGTCGCCTCCGAGGCCGTGGCCCCCTGTAGGATCCACCACGAGTTCTACAAGGGGGCCTTTACCGGCTTGAAGCAGAGCTTGGTAGACCTTTATCGTGTCCTGAAAGAGTACGTTCGTGTCTTCCATGCCGTGCAAAAGCATCAAATGGCCCTTGAGGTTTTTGGCTAATTTCGTTAGAGAGTATTTATCCAAATCCTCCGGCTTGCTTTCGCGGGACGGACCGATAACGCCGCGCGTGTACCAATTATTGTAATTCTGCCACTGCGTGGGGCCCGCGCCTGCGATACCCAGTGAGAATACGTCGGGAGCCGTATACATGCACATTTGTGTTTGGAATCCGCCGAAAGACCAGCCGTTGATTCCAACCTCCTTATCATCGATTCCGCCCTGGGAAATTAGGTATTTGACGCCGTCGGTCAAGTCCTCGACTTGCGGAACTCCTGGAGCGCCGAAATTCGCTGCCTCGAAAGCCGAGCCATATCCGGACATGCCCCGAGGATCGATGGTGGCAGTCACATAGCCGAGGTTGTAGGTCAAGTACATATTAAACGTGTTGTAATTGCCTTCGACCACGTCCTTAGAAGTGCCCAACGGGCCGCCGTAGGTATACAAAAACAGCGGCCGCTTATCAGTTTTCTTGAAGTCTTTGGGAAAATAAGCCATGCCGTGGACCGTCTGGCCGTGCCGATTTTTGAAGGAGAACGCGACGGGTAGAATCTTCATGACTTTCCAGAAGTCGTCGCTTTTATGCGAGTCTGTTAGCTTTCGCTCGTCGCCGCCATCGATTACGTAAAGCTCATTGAGGTCCTTCCAACTACGGAAACTTGTGGCAAATTTCTTGAAGTCATGGCTCATCTCCGGTTCACCATAAGCCCCTACTTTATGGGTAAGGCGCTTCATGGAGCCGTCTTGCAAATCAACAAGATAAACGTCCATCCGGGTCGAGTCTTCTTTCCAAGAGGTCGCAATCAACGATTTTCCGTCGTCCGTCAGTTTCTGCGGATAAACCTCGAAATTGCCCCGGGTCAACTGCATGGCGCCCTTCGTGATCGGGTCGACTAGCCACGCATGGCGAAAACCGCTTGTTTCAAGAAGCGTGACGATTTTGCTTCCGTCTTTTGTAAACATGGGCTGAGCCATTCCCGGCGAATTGGATCCGCCTGTATGCTTGACCGTGTAAACCGTGGCGGTTTTATGAGTTCCGAAATCCGCGACGATTACGTCGAGGTCCTGCTGAGTCCGCTTCCACTGCACGAAAACGAATTTCTTCGAGTCAGGGCTCCAGGGGTCCTCCGATACGCTTGTGGCTTGGTACTCCATGCCTCCCGCCCAATGATAAATCTCCCACGGCTTTCCGTCGTCCTTTGTCAGATCATAAAGAAAAAGATATTCTTCGTCGTTGAAAGGATCGTCGCCAACTTCTCGCTGGGTTGTCCGCGCTGTCGCAAATCGGTCGCGATAGCTAATGTAGGTGACTTGTCGCGACTGCCCTTTCGAGCGCGACGCGCTGATCATCATTTTGGATTCGTCGGGAGATATGCTGTAAGAACCCATCGGCAAATTGTTTGGTAGAGGTGGATTCAGCTCCTCGACGTAGGGCGAATCAAAATGCATTTTGTAAACGCCGCCGCCACGGCGGAAAAAGAACCCGGAATCGTCCTTTAACCATTTCGTTTCCCCTTCGCCGTCCTGCGTTTTGGTGAGGCGCGAAGGCTCGTTCGAGCCGATAGCGATCCGATAGATATCTCCGCGGTATTCGAAGAGAACTTCGTCCTTGGTGTTCGCCCACTCAAATCCCGAAATACCGCCGTAATCCCGGATAGGCTCCTTTGATTCTTCGCGCTTCTTCTTGTCTTCGTCTTCGAGTTTCTTGCGCTCTTCCTGCGTCAACTTTTGCCTTCGGATGTCCTCTGCCTTTTCCTTCTTATAACGTTCGATAACCGCAGGAAGGTCTCGATCGAATGCGGCCATCATTTCGATGGTTGTGACACGCGACGACCTCTTCGTTTTGGTGTCGTAAACCCAAAGGTCCATTCCATGGTCATCGTAGCCGTTCCATAGGTAGCCGAGGTAACGGTCATCGTGCGACCATTCCGCGCTTCGCGCCGACTTGCCTGTGAGCGGCTTATCTCGGAAAAGGTCGTCGAGCGTGAGATCGGAATCCGCGCGCAACGGGAGGGTGCACAGAACGCAAACAAGGGCCAGGAAGAAACTGGAGTATCGCTTCATCGCACTTTCGATATTACCGCCGACCGCCGCAATCTTCCATAATTTAGGCGATGGATTTCCTCGACGCGCTTCGGGAGCGTCTAATGGTTTTGGACGGCGCCATGGGTACGAGGCTGCGCGAGCTTGGGTTCGACGGCGCGATCCAAGACCTAGCCTCCGTCCAATCGCCGGAGCTTGTAGTGAGAACGCATCGCGAGTACCGCGAGGCGGGTGCGGAGATCCTGGAGACCAACACTTTTTCGGCGAACCCCTTCCGTCTCAAAATGGCCGGGAGTGACGCGGACGTGCGCGATCTGAACGTCGCATCGGTGCGGCTCGCGCGGGAAGCTGCCGACGGCGCTTTCGTTTTCGGCGCGATCGGCCCTTGCGGCAAGCCGCTCATGCCGCTGGGCGCGATTGAGAAGGGCACTGCCTACGCAGCTTTTTGCGACCAAGCGGCGGCGCTGCTCGAAGCCGGCGTCGACGGCTTCTTCCTTGAGACGTTTTCCGATCTCGACGAGCTTGAGGTGGCGATTTCCGCCGTACGTTCGGTATCGAGTCTCCCGCTGATTGCCACCAAGAGCTTCATCGAGGACGGCGAGACGCTGGCCGAAGGCTTCCCGCTTCGCGCCGCTCGAAGGATTTTCGCCGCCGGGGCCGACGTAGCTGGAGCTAACTGCGTTGTTGGTCCGCAGCGCATGGTCGACGTCGTGCGTTGGATGGCTGAAGTTGGATCCGCGCCAATTTGCGCGCTGCCTACACCCGGAATGCCGATGTTGCTCAAGCAGGCGCTTGCCTACGACACGACGCCCGAATACTTCGGAGCGGCGGCCGCGCGGCTTTTCGACGCGGGCGCGAATCTCGTCGGCGGCTGTTGCGGGACGACGCCCGAACATATCCGCATGCTTGCCGAAGCGGTCAAGGACCGAACTCCCCGCAAGCGCGTCGCCATAAAGACTGCCGAACTCGCCGCCAAAAAGCCCCTCATAAGCGCCGAGCCGAGCGAACTGCAAGGGAAGGTAGGCAAGAAGTTCGTCATCACGGTGGAGCTCGATTTGCCACGGGGGCTCGACACTTCCAAAGTGCTCGCCGGCGCGGCTTCATTGAAGGCGAAGGGAGTCGACACGATCGACATTAGCGACGGCGCCCGCGCGCGGCTGCGGATGACGCCGCTCGCGATCTGCAGCATTATCCAGAAAGAGGTGGGCATCGAGACGATGATGCATGTTGCCTGTCGCGATCGCAACCTGCTCGCATTGCAGGCGGACCTGCTCGCGGCGCACGCTCTAGGATTGCGAAACGTTCTCGCGATCACCGGCGACCCCGCCAATATCGGCGATTTTCCGAGCGCCACGAGCGTTTTCGACATAGATTCGGTGGGCCTGGTTCGCGTTCTATCCAGATTTAACGAGGGGATCGACATGGCGGGCAACAGCGTGGGTATGAAGACGGCTTTCACAATCGCCGTTGCCTTCAACCCGGTTGCCGGGGACATTGAAGCCGAACTAGGTCGCCTCTGCCGCAAGGTCGACGCCGGCGCGCACATTATCTACACGCAACCGTTATTTGAGGAGCGCCACGCAGAATTTGCCTGCGAGCATGGCGCGAAGATGGGGCTGCCCGTGTTCGTTGGGGTTCTGCCTTTGCGAAGCCGCCGCCACGCCGAGTTTATGCACAACGAGGTACCCGGCATTGAGATTCCGGATTGGCTAAGAGCAAAAATGGCTGATGCGGGCGATGATGCCGTAGACGTAGGCATCGAGGTCGCCCAAGAATTCGGCGCTCGTCTTCCGTCGATGGCTCAAGGCGTCTATTTAATGCCGCCCTTTGGAAGCCATCAGATAGCCGAACGCGTTATCGAGGGCCTGAATCTTTAGGCAAAGGCTGGATTTTCTGCCACGAAGTCTCAAGCGCACGCAGCGCCTCCGGGCTCCAGTCGGAAGCTGCCAATTCTGAAAGCACTCCCTTGACGAAGTCATCGGCGGAATGGCAGCCCTTCTCCACGAACATGCGGGCTATCTCCTCGGTGCTTACGCCTCGAGTACGTTCGACGAAGGCTTCCGCGAGCCGGACGACTTCCCGACCATTGCGTCCCAACATAGCATCGCTCACGACTTCCTGCAAGTCTGGCTGTCCGAGTTCGTGGGCTATGGTAGCCGCGTACACTGCGATTGCCGCCCTTTTGAGCTTCATTTCTCGTGGCTCGTTCGCTATCGCTTCACGCCAGTCCCGACGGTTCATGTCGTGGCCCTTTCGACTGCGGCGGCGATGACAGCAAGTTCTTCGACTTCGACCGTGCGCATATCGAGACAGACCTTGCCGTCGTGGATATAGCCGACGATCGCGGGGGCGAACATGCGCAGCCGCTTGGAAATCTCGTCGGGTCCGGGCTGGTCGAGCGCGATTCGCCAACTCGAAAGCTGAACACCCGGCAGAGAGCCGCCGCCGACCTCGCATGTCGCCGGTTCGACCTGCGATTCGATACTCCGCCCTGACAAGAGCTTTGAGAGCTGATTTGCGAGCCCGCGCACCTCTGCGCCGGTTCGAGAAATGTAACGAATGGTCGGTATCTCTTCCTGCCGGCTCTCGACGTAGAGCCGAAGGGTCGCTTCGAGCGCCGCGGCAGTCTGTTTGTCGATGCGAACAGCGCGCGCAAGGGGATTCTTGCGGATGGCGTCGACCAAATCCTTGCGTCCCAAGATGATTCCTGCCTGCGGACCGCCGAGCAGCTTGTCTCCGCTCGCCGTGACCACGTCCGAGCCCGCCGCGACAGATTCCGCGAGGGTCGCTTCGTGCGGGAGGCCGAATTGCTCCGTTCGAACGAGACATCCGCTGCCTGCGTCGTCGATAAGTGCCAACCCCCGCGCCTTAGCCACGGCGGCAAGCTCCGCGACACTCGGTTCTTCGGCGAAGCCTGTTATGGTGAAATTGCTTGGGTGGCAGCGCAGAATGGCGCCGGTCTCCTCCGTGCAGGCGTTCTCATAATCCGCAGCCCGCGTCCGATTTGTGCACCCAACGTCGACGAGTTTCGCCCCGGAGGAACGAACGACATCCGGCATTCGGAACGAGCCCCCGATTTCAACGCTCTGGCCCCGGGAAAGCAGGACCTCCTTGCCGGCTGCGAGGGTAGAAATGGTCAGCAAGACTGCCGCCGCGTTGTTGTTGACGACCATCGCCGCCTCCGCGCCAGTCAGTTTGCACAGCAGCGCGCTAAGACCAGCCTGCCGGTCGCCCCGCCGGCCCGTTTCCGGGTCCAGTTCCAAAATCGAGTGAGACCCGGCGCCCGCAGCCAGAGCTTCGGCGGCCGGTTTGGCCAGCCTCGCGCGACCCAAACCGGTGTTCAGGATCGCCCCCGAGCAGTTGATTGCCGCCGGGTAGGCCGTCGCCGAAGCGCTGCGCGCGAGCTCCGCCGCTCGTCGAATCAGCGAATCCAAGTCCAAGCCGCCGTTCAAGTTCGCGCGGGCCTCGTCGAGCGCAAGACGAGCGCCTTCTACGGCCGCCGAATGTGCAAAGCCGGAGAGCTCCGCCGCTTCGATCAACTTGGTGACGCTTGGCAGTTTGCTGAAATCGCTCGTAGCCACAGATTCATTTTAGCAATCAAATGGCGGGCAATATCGTATAATCAGTGTAAATAGATGAACCTACCAATCGCAATGCTCCAGATGAATGAGATGATGTGGATCGCCCTGGTGGTCCTGCTTCTCTTCGGCGGCACGCGAATTCCCGCGCTCATGCGGTCGCTGGGCCGCGGCGCAGGCGAGTTCCAAAAGGGAATCGAAGAGGGCAAAAGCATGCTCGAAAAGGGCAAGCAGGAAGCTCTCGGGACCCACGACGCGGATCGCTAGAATTTCCTAACATTCGGCTGCCACGCGAAGCTGTCGAGGGCTTCTTCATAATCTTTTTTAGTAAGCTCTTCCGGCCGCTTGCCTAAGGCGGCGACCAGCATTGCCTCCATCACGTTCGTTCCGAACGACTCACCCTCGACATTCGGAGTGCCTGTAATCGCCATCGCGGCTTCAGCGCCGGCAAGAAAGTCCAAGTCATCTTTGCGCAGGGTGTTCGTGACGATCGTTTTGCCCGTCAGCTTGTCCGGGCAATAGCGGCGAATGAAGTGCCAGTCGCCGCAGATGACATCGGCCTCGTCGAAGGCCCAGCCGAACTTTGGAGTCCGCTTATCCTGCTTTTCGCCTGTGGGATAGAACCACTTAAAAGGAAGCTGGGTGACCACCGGGAGGATGATTCGGGCAAGCGTCTCCATCGCGCCGTAGCTCTTAAGGCGGATCGGCATTCCCAAGCTGAACATGAGGTCTCCGTAGACCACGTTGGGGCAAACCTCGGCAAGCGCTTGGGCCATGCCGAACCTATCTACCGCTCCGGTCAGCAGCGTCTTTGAGTTCTTGAAGTCGACTGCGCCGCTTCGTGCAAGCTCGTGGATGAGGCGCGGCTCCAAGGTGTTCTTGAGTCCGCTGCCGTCCACCACCGGCGTTTTCCTCGCACCAGATACGAGATTGCGTATCTGCCGGAAGGTGTAACGGCGGCGGCCCACCCACAGATATAAGTCGGCGCCGCCAATTCCGAACGCGTCCACTTTGCCGTCGAGCTCGCGAAACATTTGTGCGAACCGGTTCAGGTCGCCGTCGACGCCGATCCTTGCCAGCGTGAATTCCTCCCCGAGCAGCGCCACGGTGCTGCTCTTATCGCGCTTGCTCGAGCCGAGGCTGACGCTAACAATGCTCTTCATCAACCATATATTCTTGCATGGGCCCGAGATAGGCCCGGCGCCGGGATTGCTCGCAGCGCAGTTTAGCGGTCGACAAACAAATCGAAAATGCTGAACGCATGCTTGCTGCCCGGAACAGACTCCATCGCCGGCAGAGTTAACGTCGCCATTTCGACTGAACCATCGCGGCGCAGTCTAAGAAGAGGGCCACTGAACATAAACGGCCCGAAGCGGCAGAAGTCCGCCAGGCCCCTAAGAAAAGATTCCGTATGGTCGCCGTGCAGCCTGCATGCGACCACTCCGAAGTTAGCGTCGCGCTGCGCCAACTTGTCCATCATGTCGTCGGTCCAGCCAAAGACCGTCTCATAACTTGTCTTATGAGCGCTCGACGCCTTCCGGTTGAAACAAGCCTGAAACCTCGTTCCAAATCCGCCGACCGGATCGACCGGGCAGAGGAGTTGAGTGTCTGCCAAGCCATTACCACGAAGACTTGCGATTTCCCGCGGATATTTGCCGAAGCTGTCGGTGTAAAGCGAAAGCGCGGCTCCGATTTGTCGCATTTGTTGGATGCAAGCGCTTTTCTGACCCGAGCGTCGAGCCGATCGCATTACCGGAAGCAGGAGGGCGACTAACAGCCCAATAATTGCGATAACCATTAGCATTTCGATAAGAGTAAATGCCCGGGCAGTTCCGTTTCTATTTGCCATGCGCCTATTCCCAGCTTTGCGGCCAAAGTTTGGCCGCAAAGCCAATACTCCATGCGATGTGGCCGCCAATCCAAACAATCATGAGCGGCCATTCAATCCACGAGAAGCTTCGCCCTAGGCCGAGGCTTGCCTTCCATATGAAATCGACGGCAAGTAGCGAGCCAATGCCGACAATCGCCCACCGCAAACCGCTCTCTTTGGCCACTCGGGGAAGCAACCAATATGAGACGGCCAGCGATATCGCTCCGAGCGCGAACTCATACCAGACGTAGAAGCGCCAGCCGTCGGTGGAGCCTGTAAGCAGGTAAAGAAATAAACCGACGAACGCGAGCGCGAGCGATGCCAGAAAGCAGCTTGCGAATCGGCTCGATCGAGACTTCGACACGTTCACTTCTCCGCGCAACGGTATACCGCGCCACCCCCTTCGCAGGTGGGCTGAGTGCCGGAATTATTGCAACATTGAGCGTCGACCCAGCCGCCACAATAAATGGAGACGCCCTCCGGGCATTGATGCCAGAGGATTATTCTCTCACGCTTGAAATTATTGTTGAAAGGCATCCACGGGGAGCAGTCTGTACCCTCCGGCCGTAGTACGCACCACTCTTGAGTCGTGCCGGCGAAGTAAGTGCAGTTGGAGCAGTCGATCGATGGCAGCCCCCCGGAACGCCTCCTTGTGTCCCGACCACCGACGAGATCAAGTGGGCTGTGAAGGTAACGCCTCTGGGCTTCCAGCTTGGGCTTGTCCTTTCCGAGCAGCAGTCGACCTGGGAAGCCGCCAGGACGGTGGTTGGCGGACATCCGGCCCAGACTAGCACGTTCGCGGTCGCCAACACAGAGCCAACGCAACGCAAGGAAGGCAGCAATTTCATAATCGCGATAATCGCGATACTAGCGCACTTATGCTACCGATCTCCCCAAAACCAGTAGACATTTCGCGCAAAAATAAAATTTTCCCATAAAATTCCCAAAAAGAGCCACAAATTTGTCAAGGAAATAGTTATAGTGGATTGCGGGTGGAGAGATCGACAATGGACTGGGCGATCTCTTTCATTTGAGAGCATCTAGGGGCTCTCCCCAAGTTTCGAGATGGTCGGACGATGCACGGAAGCGGACTCCGGCCATCGAAGTCTGTGAAGCGAAATGTACAGCGACCCGACAGCGCCGAATGCGAGCCAAGAAATGGCCTTGGAGCCATTGGTCGGGACTGAGGACGCCACCGTGGATGAGAAGGGGAGGATAAGGCTAAGCACAAAAAAACAGGAGCGCCTGGGGCAAGGATTTGCGCTCTACAGCGACCCGATCGGCTGCTTGCTGGCATTCCCCAAGAAGGTTTGGCGCCAAAAGCTATACGAAATTCTTTCGCAACCGGCTTCCATGTTCTCGCGGGACATAGAGACGAGGGACATTGGAGCAATGGCGGAGGACGAGATCATGCTCGACGGTCAGGGCCGTTTTGTTATTCCGCAGCGGTTTCGAGAGGGCGATCCGAAGCTGGGGAGAGAAGTTGTGCTGGTGGGTGCGGTCGACAGAATCGAAATTTGGCGAAAGGACGATTACAAGAAATTCATGGTTGCAAAGAGGGCCTATGCGAAAGAGCGCAGGGAGATGGCGGAGAAAGGTGTTGCGCTCGGAGCGGAATAAACATGCGGAGGCATCGTCCCGCGATGCTTTCGGAGGTTCTAAACCTTCTGAA
>DASSBY010000013.1:0-8294 GCA_035698285.1 Fimbriimonadales bacterium
ACGGACTCTTATAGAATCCGAATCTTTAATATCCGCGGAAATGTATACGACGCCGCCAGCGTAATCGACACTAAAATCGGCCCCTTCCTTGAGAGATTGGCCGCTAACTTCGACGGCGACGGAGCCTTCGACGACTCCTCCAAAGCGAAGGGGATAACCAAGACCTTTGCGCTTGCCTGGCATCATGTCTATCGCCGGCTTGCCGATAAGGGCTTGGTTGGATTGGTCGTCGGCACCGTCTTGGAGAGGGATTTGGGCATGCGCGGACAGAACCATTCCGGCAGCCATCACTGCCGGCGCCAATGTGCGCAGTTTATTCCCTCGAGTTCTCATAAGCCCGGTCCGCTAAGTTGCTACTTCCCCACGGCCTCCTTGATGTCGTTATTGATTTCGCTCAGCTCTTTCACTTTCTCGCGCAGCCGCTCGGCCGCGTCCGGCAGAATTTTCGGCTGATCTTCCTGTCGGCTTGGCGTTGCGGGGACGGGCTGGACCCGGCTGCCTGCGTTCGCTACGGCATCGATCTGGGCCGGCTCGGCTCTATCGCTGCCCGTGCGATCGATGTACGCATAGGTCGCGGCCGCGTCGGTTTTCGGAATGACGACGGGCGCCTCCTTCTTGCCGGCGGGCGGTCTCACGGCTGCCTTGTCGCTATTGCGAACGAGCTTCGTAACGGGGACGGAAGCATGCCGAGGCTCGACACGGGTTTCGGACAGGGTTTCGACGGCGTGACGGGGATTAGGAGCAGGCGTGATTCTTGGCAAATCCCCAAGCGCAGGCATTTTGGGCGGGACGACTTGCGCAATCAAATCAGGCTCGACGGCAAGGGGACCAGGCGCTTCTCCCTTATTCAGGACCGAAATGATGAGCGCGGCGGCGGCTCCGGAAGCGGCGAGCGCGGCAATTCTCGGCCAGCCGAAACTCCGGTTTCGGGAGGTCTTCGCCAATATCTGCTCGGCCATCCAGGCGGGCGCCTTAGTCTGATCCGAGGCGACCAGCGAGGACTGGGCGCGCAGCTCAGCCAAAAGATGCCTGGCAGATTCGTTTTCTTCGAGAAAAGCCTGAACAAGCCGCCGTTCATTCGGCGCACATTCGCCGTCTGCGTATGCCGAGATGAATTCGAACATTTCCTCGTGGAGGCTTTCGCCGCGCCGCGTGGAATCTAAGTCGTCCCAAATGTCTTTGTCTTTCATAGTTTCCTGCCGATGGAAACTTAGACTCTCGGGAACCCGGATCGTGGCTGGGTTACTGGACTGCGGCGCTGTACACGGCTCTCAGGACTTCCGTGGGGGTGGTGTATCCCTTCAGAATCTTGTCGCGGCCGTCTTCGAGCATCGTGGTCATGCCTTGGCGTCGCGCGGCTCCGGCAATCTCGCCGTGCTCGGCCCCCCGCGAGATTGCGGCGCGCATGTCCCCGGTTCCGAGGAACAATTCGAAAACACCGATGCGTCCCTTGAAGCCCGTTCCGCGACATTCGGCACAACCGACGCCATGCATAAAGGTGCCGTCCACCTGCTGCCCCGGCTCGAATCCAAGGGAAACCATCTCATCCTCCGTAGGAGTGTAAGGCTGACGACAGGAGGGGCAGTTGAGGCGGACCAGGCGCTGGGCCATAACTCCGACGGTCACCGCGGCCACCAGATATGGCTCGGCAGCCATATCGAACATGCGCCCTACCGTTTCGACGGCGTTGTTCGTGTGGATGGTCGTGAGCACGAGGTGGCCGGTCAGCGCGGCCTGAATACCGATGGCTAGCGAGTCCGGGTCACGCATTTCGCCGACCATCATGACATCGGGGTCTTGGCGAAGGAACGTCCGCATGACTTTGGGAAATCCCATCTTCTCGGTGACCTGCACCTGGGTGATGCTGTCGGTGAACTCGTATTCGATCGGGTCCTCGACCGTTACGATATTTCGCTTTCTCCTATCCAGTTGTAGAAGGCTGGCGTATAAAGTTGACGTTTTCCCGCTTCCCGTGGGGCCTGTGACGAGCACCATGCCATAAGGGCTCTTGATAGCTTCGGACCAACGCTCCATAACGTCGACCGACATGCCTAGCTTGGTGAGCTCGACGCGCATCGCTGCCGGATCGAGAATTCGGAGTACGACTTTCTCGCCGTTAAGTGAAGGAATAACTGAACATCTCGCACTTAACTTGCGGCTTTCATATTCCATGTCGACGCGGCCGTCCTGAGGTTCGCGCCTCTCATCGATGTGCATGCCCGCAGCGAGCTTGATACGAGCGATAACGTTCGCGGCGGTTTCAGGAGGCAGCTGCCCGTTGTCGGTGAGCTCGCCGTCGACGCGAAACCGTATCTTGAGCTGGTCCCGTTCAGGCTGGAGGTGGATGTCGCTGGCCCCGGCTTCGAGGGCATTCATGAAAATGTTGTCGACGATCTGGACGGCGATAGACATCTCCTCGCCCCCCATTTCTCTTGTCTTGCCTTGCTCGCGCAGAACGAGCCGAAATCGCTTCATGGCGCCCCAATTCGCTTTTGATAGGTCTTGCATTTTATTTGGTCCGAGTTTACCAAAGTGCCAAAATTGCACTTGATGCAGCTCATCGCGGAAAGAAAAGAACGCCTCGACGCCTTCCTTGCGCGAAAGCTCACCGATTTTAGCCGCTCGCGCCTCGCGCGGCACATATCTGAAGGCGGCGCGCGCGTCGACGGTGTCAAAAGAAAGCCCGGCTTTGAACTCGATTCGGGGATGAAAGTGGCGGTAGACCCGATTGCCGAGCCCGAGCTGCAGCCTCTTACGGCCGTCGAAATGCCCCTGAGGATCGTTTTCGAGGACGAACATTTAATGGTCGTGGACAAGCCTGCCGGAATTAGCGTGCACCCCTCGCCGACGGAGACGGCTCCTACTCTCGTCCACGGGCTCCTTGCGCATTCGCAATCGCTAAGCAATGAGAGCGGCGAATTTCGTCCGGGAATCGTGCATCGGCTGGATAAACAAACGAGCGGGCTTATGCTGGTCGCAAAGACAAACGCAGTTCACCGAAAGCTGCAGGCTGCAATACAAAAGCGGCAGGTTCGGCGCATCTACCGGGCTTGGGTGCGCGGAAAGCCTTTGCAGGAGCAGTTCACGATCGAGGGACCGATCGGAAGGCATCCGAAGCAACGCCAAAAACTGGCCATCGTCACCGGCGGAAGGCCCGCCATAACGCACTGCAGTTTGACGTCATCGTCGCACGGCGTGAGTGAACTTCGATGCAAATTGGATACGGGAAGAACGCATCAAATACGGGTGCATTTGGCCTCCGTCGGCCTGCCGATCCTTGGCGACCCTCTTTACGGCGTGCCGTACGCAGATCTTCCACGCCAGGCGCTTCATGCGGCGGAGTTGGGATTTGCCCATCCGGTCACGGGAGAAGATTCGACATTCGTCTCGCCAATTCCCGAAGAATTGAGTTTTTTGGAAATGAATAAATGAAAATCTGGAAGACGTACAAACAGTTTTTTAAATCGAGTTTTCAACGCGAGCTCGAATTCCGGGCGAATTTCTTCGCCAAAGTTATCCAGAGCGCAATATGGATGATATTTTTCGTGCTCATTATTGCCGTTATCTACCGAAACACGGACAGCGTTGCGGGTTGGTCGGAGGGGCAAAGCTATGTTCTTGTGGCCACCGTGTTTTTTATGGACGCCTTCGTTTCGGCGATATTTTCCGGAAATTTGCAGGAATTGCCGGAAAAGGTCCGCAAGGGAATGCTCGATTTCGACATCGTGAAACCGATGGACACTCAGGCGCTTGTGAGCATTCGCAAATTCAATTTTGACCAGATCGGGACACTGATTGTCGGCATCGGGATGATCTTTGTGGGCCTACGCATGGATGGCTCCGTACCTACTGGAGTCAACGTCCTCTCGTACGCCGTGTTCGTTTTCGCCGCGATTGCGATTTTCTATTCTTTCGAGCTCATGCTTATGACGCTGGGGATTTGGCTCGTGCGCGTCGATAATCTCTGGGTGCTTGGCGAAACAGTATTTTCCGTTGCTCGATTCCCGACCGATATTTATTCGCTTCCCGTGCGAAAATTCCTAACCTATGGACTGCCGCTCGCACTCATCGCGACAGAGCCAACGCGAGTTCTTCTCGGAAGCCGGCCCACTTGGTTCTCGCTTTATGGCGTTTGCTGGGCACTCATATTTCTTCTGATCTCACGGATATTTTTCAAATTCGCGCTCAGCCGATATACCAGTGCAAGCAGTTAGGGCTCGCGACGAGGGATTGGGGCCGTTACTGCTGCCGAGCCGGCAAGCCGCACCGCCCCTTCTTCGATCGCAATGGCTTTCACCGTTACGTCGACCGGGTAGCCCGTCGAATCGATGATCGGATTGACCTTGTTGAGCTGCTCGCGCATCATTCCGTCTGGCATCTTTACGCCGCCCACCTCGGCGCGGGTCGGAACGAAATTGAGGCGCCCATCGGCAAAAGCCAGGGTCCCTTCGGCTCCGACTTGGACCGGGATCACAACCTTGGCCGTAGCAACCACCGTCAGCAGCCCCCCACTGGCTTTGACCGAGAAATTCGACATGCCACTCGGCTGCCTTTGGTTCAGATAGGCCTCGATGTCTGCAGCCTCGACGACGGCCTCGATTTCAGCCACTGTCCCCTCTTGAAGAAAGAATGGATTGACCTGCACGACGGGAGAGGGAAATGCCACTTTTACCGAGGCAAGCCGCAGACCGTTTGGCAGAATCAGCCCCGCGACGGCTGCATCGAACTGGGTGGCATGGAAGGCCGGCATCGCCATAGTATGACTTCTCGCCGAAGGTAACCTTATCCGCGATGACCAAGACCCACATCCGATTGGGCCACAGTCCCGACAGCGACGACGCTTTCATGTTCTGGGGCCTGGCCAGCGGCCGCGTTCCCAGCGAATATGAATTCGAGCATATCCTACGCGACATCCAAACGCTGAATGAGTGGGCTCTGGAAGGCAAGCTCGAATCGACCGCGATTTCGGTTCATGCCTTCGCGCATGTGGCGGACAAATACGCCCTGCTTCGCCACGGCGGAAGCTTCGGCGAAGACTACGGACCGATGATCGTCTCGCGCGATCCGCTCGCGAAGCAAGATCTGAGGGACGTGACGATCGCGGTTCCGGGCGAACTTACCAGCGCGTTCCTCCAGCTAAATTTGTTTCTGCCAAACCCGAAATACGCCGTTGTTCCTTTTGATCAAATCATTCCGGCGGTGCAATCGGGCAAATACGACGCTGGCCTCATTATTCATGAGGGCCAATTGACATGGGCAGACGAGGGGCTGTCACTTGTAGCAGATTTTGGCAAATGGTGGCGAGAAAAGACGGGTTTGCCTTTGCCGCTCGGAGTAAACGTCGTGCGAAAAGACCTCGGTCCAGAAGCCGTTTCCGAACTCAGTAGGGTAATGCGCGAAAGCATTTTGGCTGGGCTCGAAAATCGGTCGGAAGCGCTTGCCTACGCTCTTCAATTTGCGCGCGGCATGGACGTTAAGACTAGCGATGAGTTTGTGGGAATGTACGTTAACGAAAGAACTCTCGACATGGGCGAGGACGGAGTGAAATCAATTAAACTTTTGCTGCAAATGGGAGCGGATGCCGGAATCGTGCCACCCGTCGAAGTTGAAGTCGTCGACTAATCGAGCTCGGCCACGTCCAGCGGAAAAATCACCTCGGCCACAACCCATTGATATCGCATTTCCATAATAAAAACGCCTCCGATCGCTTTCGTCAGGTTGTTGACGATTTTCAGGCCCAAATGACTGTCTATGGCGAGGTCGAACCCTTCGGGCAAGACGGCTCCTGAGTTTGAAACCCTGATAATTACATCGTCCTCCGCGCTGACTACCTCAACTCGCACCTCGCCTTCATCATCGTTGTCGAACCCGTGGTCCACAGCGTTTTGGATTAGCTCATTCAAGATGAGCGCCACCTGGGTGGCCTGGGTAACGCTCAGCGGAAAATTCGTACCTTCGACGTTGATATGGATTACCGCGCTCGGGTGCGCGAGCGACTGCTGATGGTGCGCAGCCAGGGTTTCAGCGAGCGCTTTTATTCCAACTCGATCCAAGTCCTCGCGTGACAGCAGGTCATGTACGCTGGCGATTGCGAGAATTCGCGATAAGCTATCGTTGATAACCTCCTCGACACTCCTGTGGGATGCTTCCGAAAGCTGCAGCCGTAAGAGACTTACGATTTGCTGCAAGCTATTTTTGACGCGGTGATGCATTTCCTGCATCAGAGTGGTTCGCACTTGCAGCTTCGCATGCTCGATTGCGATCGCGGCTTGTTTCGCCAACGCTTCAAGAGCGGCTATTTCCACCCGCGAAAATTGATGCTTTTCCGCTGTATAGCAAGTCATCACGCCGATCGCCTTGTCATGGATTAAGAGCGGCACGCAAACCATCGACATAAGTCCCTGCTCGACGGCAAGGTCTGCGCCGATATAATCGGGGCTCGAAGTAACATCTTCGGAAGTAACGACGCGCCGCTCCAAAACCGCTCTTCCGGCAAAACTCTCGCCGACGTGGATGCTGCGCTTGCGGCGATAGGCCCAGTTCTGGGACTGCGTCGCACGCAGCACGAGCTCGTCGCGCTGCTCATCCAATAGCCGGACGGTGACAACCTTGAAATTTAGCCTTTCCGCCGTAAAGCTGACCAAGAGCTGTAAAATTTCTTCGAGATAGGGACTGCCGGCGATCAGCTGAGATACTTCGGTAATCGCCTCGAAACCCTGTGCCTTCGTTTCCAACGCTGCCAAACGCGTCTGCCGACGGATCGCCCTGCTTACCTCGCCGGCGATTCGCGAAAGAACCGCTGCCTCGTCGTCGTTATACGCGTAAGCCCTTCTCGTTCGCACGTTGACCACGCCGAGCAGCTCTCCGGTGGAAATGAGAGGGACGCAAAGCAGACTCTGGAACTCCCTCTCATCGAGACCGGGATAGTCGAAGAAGCGAGGATCGGTCCAAGGCTCCCTGTCGACGGCGACAGCCTTGCGATGCTCCGCCGCCCAACCCGTTAGGCCCTGTCCCACCTTGATCGCGACCCTGCCTACCTTTTCAGGAGCGTGCGTGTCCGCGGCAAGCGACAGAGTTTGATCGTCTCCGTCCAACAGGAATATCTGGGCCGCGTCCGTATACGTCACCATGCGCGCGATCTCGGCTATGCGGTGCATGACCTCGGGGCCACGCTCCTGCAGCTCGAACACCTGGGCGATCTTTTCCAATGCCTCCAGTACCGATGCTTGCTCGCGCAGCGACCGGCGGACCGACCGCAGCTCCTGCTCCTCAGGGCCGAGCGGCGGGCGAAGCCTCCCAAGGCCGTCCTTTTCCAGCCTTCGCGTTGGCCATGGGACCTTCACGAATTTACTGCGATTCATCCAAGAAAATTTTTCGCCTTATCAAAACAAGAAAATACTTAGCTATACAAAACGTCCTTTGGTTGGGTATAACGCAAACAGATGTCAGCCATCGCGCATCCGATCCCGAACAAAACACTGCTCGTCGCTATCGTGGGCAATCCCAACGTGGGCAAGAGCGTTCTCTTCAACAAATTGACAGGCCGATACGTTACCGTCTCGAACTATCCCGGAACAACTGTCGAGGTCTCAAGGGGCTCCGCTGCCGCTTATTCGCGCAAGTTCACCGCTGTGGACACGCCGGGCATGTATTCCCTTTCGCCGATCACCGAGGAGGAGCGAGTCTCACGCCAGCTGCTCATGCAGGAGCGGCCGGATCTCGTGGTTCATGTCGTGGATGCCAAAAATCTCCAGCGCATGCTCCCGCTGACGCTGCAGCTTTTGGAAGCAGGATTCGAGGTCGTTTTGATGCTGAACATGATGGACGAGGCGGACAAGATCGGTTTTCGCATAGACAGCATCGAGCTTCAGCGGCGCCTCGGTATTCCCGTTATTCCTGCGGCTTGTCTGCACGGTCGAGGCATCGACACGCTCCGAGATATTATTCATGACCGTATCGGCGCATAGCAGCGTCCTTTCTTATTCGGAGGAGATCGAGGCCGCCATCGAGAAGATCCAGTCCCTGCTAAGGGCTGGGGATTACGGCCTTTCTTCTCGAAGCGTCGCGCTTCTGTGCCTTCAAGGCGACCCGGAAATACTCGAGCGCGTGGGACTGCAGGAAGGAGAAGAAATCGAGGGCAAGGTCCGTGACATCGTCGCCGGCGTTCCGTTCTGTCCAACCGTTCCCCTCGCCTACCAGCTAATCCTAACTCGCCAAGACAAGGCCGCGCAGCTTGCGGACGTGGCCATAACAACTCGGGCAAGGGCGATCTCTCCACTCTCAAACCGCCTCGG
>DASSBY010000014.1:0-4729 GCA_035698285.1 Fimbriimonadales bacterium
AATCAAGGCGCGCGGCATATCGTGTACGTTGCTGGGGTTTGGATATGATTACAACGAGGAGCTTCTCGCCGGCATGGCGAAGAGGGCTGGCGGAAATTATTACTTCATTTCCCGTCCGGAGCTAATCCCGGAAGTTTTCAGAACGGAACTCGATAAGCTTATGACAATGGCGGCGAGGAATTTGCTCCTCCAACTTAGTTCCGCGCGCTGGGCCTCGATCAGGCAGATTTATGGCCACGACATCGCTTTTGGGCAGACTGAAGTCGAGGTATCTCTCGCGGACGTCGAGAAGAATATGAGCCTCGGCCTGGCCATCGATTTCGATTTTGCCAATCACCCCCTGGGCCACTATAGGATTGCCGCCGGAAGACTTTCTTACGACGACGCAATAACGGGTAAGAATGAGATTGTAGATATTGATCTTGTAATCGAATTTACGGCGGATAAGGCGCGCTGTTCGGTCCCGCAAAACCCGGAGGTGGCGCAATGGGTGGAAGTCTCGCGCGCAAGCCGTGTTGTCGAAAAAACCGTTATGGGGCTTAAGGCCGGCGACATTACGGCCGCGATGGCGATCGCCGAACTTCAGAAGACTCAAATGCTCCTTGCCCGAGACGGACGCACGGATGAGGCCCGGCAGGTTTCGCAGGCGATTTCCGATCTAAAAGGCGGCAAGGGTCAAATGGTCGAGAAGACCCTTATCGGTACGATAACAAGCTTAGATCAAGGAAAGGCGAATAAAGGCTAGACGACAAGCGTCATGATCATCTCGGAAATATCCGATTCTTTTTCGAGGTTCCAAACTCGGTCCAAAATCGCCGTAATTTGCGACTCTCTGAGCATAGGCTCCGCCATTCTTCTGAATTTCGCGATGAGCTCCTCATCGGTCATCGGATTTAGGGCGTGGCCACTCGGGGCGATTACCGTTTCCTCGTAAGTTTTCTCCGCCGTCTTGACAGTGATCTTGTTGGGGATTCCCTTTTCGGGATACAGCTCGTCGAATTCCTTGTCTGCGATTACTTTCGTTTTTGCGACGACTGAAAGCAGAGATTCGTCGGTGAAGCGCCTTTCTTCGAAGGTATCGTGCCAGACGTACCCGTCGACTAATGCGGCGCACGTCATGTATTGCAGGCTGTGGTCGGCTGTTTCCCTGTTCTTCGGCCGGTTCTTCTCCGGGTCTTTGGCGATAATTTCCCAACTCGCCGTGAATGAGGCAATCTCGATTTCCTGAATTTCGCTGGGGTCGAAGACACCTCCATGCAGGCTAACGATCTCGAGGGCGGCGTCGATTGCGCTTTGGCTGTGGTATTCCGCTGGGTATTTCTTGATGTATGTTTTGTCGATCATATATCCCTCGCCGTCTTCGCCGCCGAGCTTAGGAATATCGAATTTGTCCCCTCGGCAAATTTCATCGAAGAAGCCCATTTCACCTTCAAAAATCGGGGCCGGCCCGGACATGCCTAGGTGGGCGAGAAGCGAAGCAAAGACCCCGTTGCGCGATGCGTTGGCAAATGCGCAGCCTTTCCACATGCTTAGCTCACCGGCGCGGGTTACACGCATCGCGTTGTTTGGGGTCGCCGCGAGGCCGAATGCGTGCGTAAATTGCTCGGGAGAAAATCCCATGAGATGGCCGCAGCCAGCCGTCGTCGAAAAGCTGCCGTAAGTTACATGATCCCATCCACGGGATCGAATTGAATAGGCGTCGCAAAGGCGACACTGAATTTCGTATGCCAAAACGATAGCGGCGATCAATTCGTCTCCTTCACTTTCGAAGGCTTCCGCGATTGCCAGAAGCGCCGCGATGTTGTCGCTTGGGTGGGCAGGTTCCTTGCTGAGATACGTGTCATTAAAATCGAAATAGCGGAACATCGTTCCGTTAGCGAATGCAGCCAGTTCCGGCGTCGATTGGTGCGCCGTTCCGATTACCGTCGCTCCCAAGTCGCTCTTAGCGCTGCGCGCAATTTCTCGCGCTATTTTCGGGGGGTCCATCGTGAACGCTCCGAGAGCGCAGCCGACGCTGTCGATCAGGCGACGCTTCGCTTCATGAATGGTCTGAGCGGGAAGCTTATCGTAAGAGAAGTCGGCGCAATAGCGCGCGAGTCGGTCGGCAAGAAACATATCGCCGAAAAGGTTACCTTCAATATCGTGGGTTGCCGAGCGCGTCTTCCGGGTCGAGCGTTGGCCCGGCCATGAATGAGTCGGGGATGTAGTGAGGATCGCGTGCGATTTCGCCGCCGGTCTTTAGACCCGGGTTCAGACGCCGCCAAAGGGCGACCGCAACAGCCATTCCCACGATGCCGAGCGCAAATGCGGCAAAGGCCGTTAAGAAAGACCACTTTTTTCCGCTGTTGAGGAGAGAGCCCAGCCAAATTCCGCCGAAAAAACCCCCGGTGGCCAGCCCGAGGGATACGAGCTCAGCCGCCGTGAAGGGCTGGAGCTCCAGGCTCTCCGATGCGTGAGCGAAGTCGATTTGAATTGGCGCAGGCGATCCGAATTCACCCGAGGTGAAGGCAGCCTCGCCGTTCGCGGTCGCACCGAGGCGAGCGAGTATTCTCAAATTGCTTTTGCGGGGGCGCCAATTTCGCTCGTCGCGAAGCGCCTCTTCGAATGCGTAGCCGTCGAGGAGATCCTCATGGCCCCAAGCTCGGGGCGTGCGAAATAGGTAAAGCATGCCTTCGGAAACGAGGGTGCGTATCTCCTTTCGCGCGATCTCGCGGATATCTTCCGGCGTTCGCCCCGGGGCTCGCGGTTGAACGGCAAGCACCCCAGCCCACAGTCCGTAGCGATGATCGGCAGCGGCGCGCATTAGCTCGTACCGCACCTCCGTGCGCAACTCGTTGCTGTTCATGACTGTAGTGTACGCGCCGCCGCGTTCAAAAGTCGCTTAGAGTCCCTTATCGGCCATGTATTTAATGAGGTCAGCGCACCGCATCGAGTAGGCCCATTCATTGTCGTACCAGCCGATGACCTTGGCAAGCCTGTCACCCATCTGCATCGTGAGCTCCGAATCGATCGTGCACGAATACTCGCAGCCGATGTAATCGCTGCTAACCAGGGGTTCGTCTGAGACGTCGAGGATGCCCTTCATGCGGTTCTTCGAAGCCGAACGCATGGCCGCATTGATGTCGTCCACAGTGAACTTCTTTTCAAGCATCACGACGAGGTCGACGATGGAGACGGTCGGCGTCGGGATCCTCACGGCGAAGCCATTCAGTTTGCCTTGGACTTCCGGAATGACGAGGCCAAGCGCTTTTGCGGCGCCGGTGCTGGTGGGAATGCTGTTTTGCGCTGCGGCTCGCGCTCGCCGGAGATCCCGGTGAGCCTGATCTTGGATCCGCTGGTCGTTCGTGTAGCTGTGGATCGTGGTCATGAGGCCGGCTTCGATCCCGAAATTGTCCACGAGTACCTTCGTCATGGGAGCGATGCAGTTGGTGGTGCAGCTTGCGTTGCTCACCACGTTGTGACTGGCCGGGTCGTATTTGTCCTCGTTGACGCCCATGACGAGCGTGATGTCCTCGCCCTTCGCCGGCGCGCTGATGATGACCTTCTTAACCGCATCGCGCAAATGCTTGCGGGCTTCTTCGGCTTTGGTAAAGACGCCTGTCGACTCGATGACGAACTGGGCACCCACATCTCCCCAGGGTATCTGCGCGGGATCCTTCTCGGCGAACGAGCGGATCTTGCTGCCTTCTACAAAAATTTCGTCATCGTCGTACTTCGTGTCGCCTTTGAAGCGGCCATATGTGCTGTCCCACTTGAATAAATGCGCGTTCGTTTTGGGATCGGTAAGGTCGTTTATGGCGACCACCTCGATGGTTCCCTGATACTTTTCCATAATGCACCGGAAGGTAAGCCTTCCGATGCGACCGAAGCCGTTGATTCCTACCTTGATCGACATAACGTCTTTCAGTATATCCGCCTCGGACCGCCCTATGGGACGGGCCATAATCGGGCGTGCCAAAGATCGGGTCGCCGCTCTCTCCGTGGGCCTTTATCGTAAGGAGCCCGGGAAAATCGACGCCCCTTGTCCTGGTAATAATGCTGGCCGTCCTGTTGATCGCCGGCGTGGTCGCGGTTATCGACTCGATTCCGCTGTCGATAAGGACGGTCTATGGTTTTAGCCGCTTCTTGACGGGCGTTACGGCCAGAGGCGACGCTTCGATTCTGCCCAACCTGAAAGCGCACTTCGAGGATTCGCCGGTGCCGATCGAGCAGACGGTTAGTTGCAGAACGGTGTCCATGAGCGTTCGCAGCATCGTGGGGCCTTGGCCGTTCATTTTGTATGGCTTCAAGCCGGAGGACGCTAAATATGCTGTGCGCAAGATGCGTCTGGGTCGGATCGTCGGCCGACTGCCAGCGGACGGAGCGGCCGAGGCGGCGATCACGGAACCACTCGCGCGCAACCTCGGAGTCCGGATCGGCAGCGTCCTTTTGTCGCCCAAGGACGACCGCAATTATTCACCGCATGCCGTCAAGGTCGTGGGAATTTTTCCGAGCCAGGAATGGTTTGCGTTTTCCTCTTATGAATATGTCGCCGCCAACCATTTTCCGCCGATCGACGTCCTCATGCTTTTTGCAAAGGACCAGGCAGCCCAGCGACGCCTCGACGCCTGGACCGAAAAGAGCTTGAAGGGCACGCGAGCGCTCACTTTTACCTATCCGACTATCGAGCGTGACACCCGGGAAACCTTTCATATTTTGTTCAAGATTCTCAATCTTGTTATCGGGCTGC
>DASSBY010000015.1:0-5274 GCA_035698285.1 Fimbriimonadales bacterium
GCAGGGGTTCATCAAGAATCCTGACCAGACGATCAAGGAATTGGTCGCGTCCAAGATCGCGGAGATTGGCGAGAATATCGTCATCCGTCGCTTTACCCGCTATTCCGTCGGTGAGCCGTTGAGCCAGGAAGCGGCCGCGAACACTGACGTTCCAGTCTAGGGTAACGAAAGGAAAAGGGAGAACACACCGCCGTTGCGAACTTGACGGCTTAAAGCCGTTGAGTTGAAGGAGGCAGCGGCCGGGGGCGTGTGATCGCGATAAAACATCCGCGGGCGTCTAGCAAGAGACCTGTGTCATCTTCATTTCCCTGTTCCTCCGCTGCTGGTGACCCCCCGTGTCCTCGCGGATGCAGCCATCGGCCCTCGGTGAGGGATAACCCGCCCAACCGCTGCTCGCGCAGCGGCAGGCGGGCCCTCGCAGTCGAAGTTCGTTAGGCAATCAGAGGCTCGTGGGGTTGATCACTGGAGGAGCCGGGGGAACCTGCGGAATGAAGCTGAAGGGCGGCACCGGTGGCAGGGCGGGCGGAGGTCCTTCCTCGGGAGGCGGAGCTTCCCGCGGACCTTCCCTGGGGCTCTCCTTAGTATCGATCGTCTCCTTACCATCGAAGGTTGCCTTGCCATCGAAGGTTGCCTTGCCATTGGTCATATGGCTGCTTTCCGTTTCGATGGCGGAAGGCTTTCGCGGGCCGAAGGCCGCCACTTGGGCGATGGAGAAGGCCTCTCCTTGAGTGCTCGCCGGATGCCACTTCAGCATGACGTAGCGACCCACCGTTTCCGGGAAGTCAATTGCGGCGCGCCCTTCGCCGGCGCTGACGACGGAACCAACCGGTTTGAGCCCCGCGAAAACTTCCCCTCTAATCTCGAGAGAAGAGGGCAGATCCGCTGCTTCGGCAATGTTGGCGACTGGTTGTAGACTCGACCTCGCGGAAACCGCCGCCTCGTTAGGCGGGGCCGGAGGGAGGAAGCGCAAGACGTAGAAATCGACACTCCCGGCTTGCGATGAATAGCTGGCGGCGAGCCGGCTCAGATTTCGCTCCCGGCCGAGATCGACAATTACGGTGGGGGAAGTGTCGCCGGCAGCGAATTTGTAGGAGGTAGCGGGTTGGTCATCGATGAGGTGGTTCACCTTCTCGAGATCGCCCGAACTCGCATACAATCCGCGAGCTCTCGCGTGCAGGTCGCTGAAGTTAAAATTGATCAAGGCGAAGCCGGTCGAACTTTCTTCAAAGCTCACTTTGCGCGGACGCGGCATGGTGAAGTCGGAGAGGGCGGGGGTCGCGTAGACACCAAAAGCGGCGATCCGCCCCGGCTGTGTGATTTCGAAAGCTAACTTCACGTATTTCGCTTCGCCCGGTCCGATGCTTATTGAAATCGCTCCGTCGGACAAGACGCCGGTCCCGACCGCGCGCCACTGGGGGCTGTTTCCCGGCACATCAGCGTTTGAAATCGCGATAGCGAAACTGCCCTGCGCCCCCTCATTCAGGAAGGAGAGGCTGGTGACGTTTTCAATGTTAGACAGCGAGACAAAGACGCTCGATTCCCCGGCTGCCAGCTTATATCCAGTGGTTGGGTCGTCGCAAAGCAGTGCTGCTTCCGCGGTGTTTTGGTCCTGGCTGTCGAAGCTGAGCTGGAGCTTGGCGAGGGAAACGCTCTGCGGCCGGGCGATAATGACGGCGCCGAAATGGTAACGGGCAACATTCGCCGGATAGGCGGGGGCTTGCCGCACCGTGAGCGGCGGCGCTTTCCGCAGAACCAGATCAGCGCCCGAGGCGAAGGTAGTGGAGATTGCCAGCAGGACCGAAAAACGAGCCAGCTTTGAGGAACGAGAGTGGGCGCTGAACCTCATATAATTTCCATATCCACAAAAACAAAATACAAAATTAGCCGGGTCTTTGGCAATTAAATTTCGCCCTGTTTTGGTGAATCCTGCAAGACCAAATCTACCCCATCAGTCGTGGTAAAGCGTGCCGCGAATCGTGCCATGATGTCCGATCCGGACCGGCAGAATTCTATGCTTCGAAATCAAACCCAACTTTTCGGCGCGATAAAAGCGAAAAGCGAAGTCAGGCGAAACGAAAGAGTAACGCCGAATAGTCCGGAGGAGGACAACGGTGAGCGGCGCTTCGCCAAGTTGGGGATGACCTCGGTACGAAACGTCCCTTGGGGACACGGGGTCTTTGGATCAGTTCTGCGCCACGAGGGTCATGGTGGCAGCACGGAATTTTTGCGAGCCTTCGAAGGCGTAATATGGAATGTACGATCGACGCCCCACCTCTCGTATTGCGTAGGCTTTCCAGTTCCAAGTGGGATCGAGGAGGTAGCTGCCATTTTCCGTCTCCCACTCGAGCCAGGCATGGGTCGAACGGCTCGCCGGGGTACGTTTGCCGATGATCAATCGGACGTGCGTCGCCCCGTGGGCCTGCATCGTGGCATATAGCGCGACTGCCTTGGCCTTGCAGTCTGCTGGCTGGCCGGAGTGCGTTTCGTCCGGCGTCTTCCATTCTGGAGTGAAGCCGTACGGGATCGATCGCAGATCGCGAATCCAGCGATTTACGATGCCGAGTGAAACGTGGCGGACGACAGGTCGAGTCTCATCTTGCAAGACGAGCCGAATCCGGCTCATTTGCCGGTCATAAGGGGTTGTCTTCACGCTGAGTAGGAGCGACTCCCCGAAACATGAGAGGCAGGAAAAACCGATGGCGGCGAGAAGGAAGAAGAAGAAGCGCTTTAGAGCGAAAGGATTGATGCTTACAAAAATCATATTCGGCTATGACTTTTATAAGCAGCGCCCATGCCACATTCCGGCACTGCGCTGCGTCCCCCCTAGGCAGGTGGCGGGTCTTATGTCCCTTTAAATGCGAACTCAAACCAGGGACGCATGGTGAGTGAACGCAAAAAAAAACGGCGACCCTGGCCGCCGATTGTCAATCAACGGTTGATCGCCGCTCGCTAAATTTACTTGTTCGGTCCTATCGCTTAGTGCGACCCGTTGCCGATGATTCGCACCGAAGGATCCTGCGCGAGAATTCCTTCGGTCGTGTGGCGGCCAGTGCGATCGATCTCCTCCCGCGTGAAAACGCGCACCGGAGATGTGGTCGCGGTTCCGATCGCCTTCACTTGAACGCGCTGCGGAATCCGAGAACCCGTCACAAAGACCAGCTTATCCTTGGTTTCAGTCCCCAACACTGCTGGAGCCAGCGGGTCGTGATACTTGGACGCCTTGGTATGGCGGACCGGGACGTCGTCGCTTGTAGTATTTTCCGCCCTCGGATCGGCAGACGCGAACTGCATGCCCACAAGACTCACGATCGCGAGGCCGAGAGCCATTTTTAACGTTTTCATGGGATAAGTTAGGACTCCGTTTAATCGCGTGCAAGTGGTCGCGTGGTCGATCTCGGCAGAGATTCGTAACAAAACAGATCGGTTGAAGCGCGAGCGGAAGCGATTAGATGGCGTGGGGCCATTTTCCGCGCGAGACCCCTCTATGAAGCGATCCGCAACCGTCCAACTACTCATTTTCATCCTGGCCATTCTGCTCGTGCCGATGGCTCTGAATCACACGCTGCCGAGCAAAACCCCTTTCAATCGCCAGCCACTCGAGCGCTTGCGGGCCGATCGACCGGCCATCGTCCTGATTGGCGATTCGCTGGTCCACGCTGCGATTGATCCGCAACTGCTGCAAAAGGAGCTGCGGGACGGCAAGGTGGAGATGATCTGGCGGGGAGGCGCCGCTTCCGCTGCCTGGTATTTGAGCCTCAAAAATTACGTCGCGGCCTCGGGCGTCCAGCCGCGATGGTGCTGTATTTTTTTCACTTACGACTTGCTGACCAATGCGACCTTCCGAACGACCGCAACCTATCGTTCCTTTCTCGAATCGCTCATGGATCAGAGCGAGCCAGTCTATCAGCTGGTGCTCGGTGATGAAAGCAGCCGCGAGAATCCACCAGAGCGGCTGGTCAGTTGGCTCTACCCGCTGACCGACCGGCGGCACCATTACCAGGAGAAGATCAGTCGTTTCGCGTTCCGCACTGAATCATTGATTGGTCCGAAAGTGAAAGGACTGCCACGGCGAGTAAATGAAATTTTCGATGTGGCACGCCTGCGCCAGGAGACCCTGCCGCAAACGCCTGACGCCGAGGCCGCGCGACCGCTCATCTTCACAGCGGATCCGAAGAAGAATTTCCTTCCTCACATGGTAGAAACGGCGGTCGGGGCCGGCATTCCGCTGTGCTTCGTGCGGGTGCGACCAAATCCCGGGCCGGACAATCAATTCGAGGAGAGCGCAGAGCTGCGGCGCTACATCGCGCAGTTACGCGGCTGGATCGAGAGCAAGGGCTGCGTTTTCATCGACACGACCGAAAACCAGAAGCTCACGCCCGACATGTATCTGCGGCCGGATGACGATCACATCGGCCCCTGGGCGAAGGAACGGGCGACCGTTGTCTATGCAGAGGAGCTTCGCTCGCTGATGTCGCGATGATCTTTCATTCGCTCACCTATATCATCTTCCTCGTTCTCGTGCTGGCGGCCTACTGGAGCATGCCGCGGTGGTGGCAGAATGTATTTCTGCTTGGCGCAAGCTATGTTTTCTACGGCTGGGAACACCCTTGGTTCCTCCTGCCTCTCTGGGCGTCGACGCTCATCGATTATGGCTGCGCGCTGGGGATGCATCGCTGGCCCCATTGGCGGCGCGCTTTTCTCGTCATCAGTGTCGGCGCCAGTCTTGCCCTTCTCGGCACGTTCAAGTACGCGAACTTCGTCCTTGGCAATCTCGACGCGCTCCTGTCGGGGATTGGCGTCGAGCAACTGGGAGGAGCTTTGCACCTGGTCCTGCCGGTCGGCATTTCCTTCTACACCTTTCAATCGATCGGCTACGTGGTCGACGTCTACCGGCACGAGATTCCAGCAAAACGAAATCTTATCGACTACGCACTTTACGTGACCTTTTTCCCACAACTGGCGGCCGGACCGATTGAACGCGCCAGCCACATGTTGCCACAGTTCGCCGGGAAGCGGTTTTTCGACGCGGAGATTTGGCGAAGCGCGCTCGGCCTGATGCTCTGGGGATTTTTCAAGAAAGTGGTGATCGCCGATAACGCCGCCATCATCGCGAACAAAGTCTTCGCCTTATCCGCGCCTTCTTTCCCGGTCCTCTGGGCCGGCGTTTTCGCCTTCACGGTCCAGATCTACGCGGATTTCTCCGCCTACACCGACATCGCGCGGGGGACGGCCCGACTCTTCGGCTTCGATCTCATGCGAAATTTTTGGCATCCC
>DASSBY010000016.1:0-8049 GCA_035698285.1 Fimbriimonadales bacterium
CCAGCTATTTTGCAATCCCCGAGGATGGAACCGTTATTCTCGGCGAATACACGCAAACCGGGCTTCCAAGCTTCGCCGAAAGAGAAATTCGCGATGGCGACGACGGCGTATGGCAAAGCGTATTTCTCGGCGAACCTTTGCTTACGGAGCGCCTCATTCGAGGCTTATGCCATTTTGCTGGCGTGCACGTTTGGAATTATCATGGAGACGTAGTGCATGTCCGCCCGCCCTTCCTTTCGATACATTATTCCGGCGGCGGACATCGCATCGCGACACTTCCCGACAGGTGGCACGCGTTCGACGCGATCGCGGGCCAAAAGGTGGGCTCCGATGCGACTCACTTGAAGAGCGATGCGAGCGAGGGCGCGAGCCAGATTTTGATCGTAGGCGAAGAAACCGAAGTGGCGGAGATTTCTTCGATGGACGCCGACGCGTGCCTGGAAGTAGGAGATATTCCGGTGACGGAGGACGATACGCTTTACGAGAGCATTTTGGATTTGGCCGTCCCGGCCATTCCCCCGGCGCAGGCGCCGGAATATCTGGACCTGTATTTCGATGAACAACCGGACGGCGAGCCTGCTCCGAAGCCGGCTAAAAAGGCGCCGGCAAAGCGGACGTCCCGACCGCCGGCGAAGAATCCTCGGAAAAAGAAGGAGCCACCGCCGGAGACCGGACTTGGCTTTAGTTTTCGGGACAAGCCCTAGCATATGGCTTTTCGGAGCGGCTCGGTTGCAATCGTCGGGAAGCCGAACGTTGGTAAGAGTACGCTAGTCAATTTTGCGGTAGGCTCCAAGGTCGCTATCGTTTCAGATAAGCCGCAGACGACGCGCAAGGCCCTGCTCGGAGTGGCGAATTTGCCCTTGGCCCAAATCGCGTTTTACGACACGCCCGGAATTCATGCGCCGCACTCAAAATTGGGCCGCGCGATGGTCGACGCGGCGCTGCAAACCTTGCACGAGGGAGATGCTGCGATTTTCGTCGTGGACGTTAGCAAACCGCCGTCGGATGAGGACAAGCGGATCGTGCGGATGTTAAGGGATTTTGGCATTGAGAAGGTCGTGGTTGCCCTCAATAAGATGGATCGCTTGCGCCCGGAGTACGTGCAGTCGAATTATGAAGATTATGAGGCGCTTACGGCACCGGCGCCAATGATGATGACGAGCGCAATAACCGGCGACAATGTCGACAAACTGCTCGAATTGATCGAACCGCTGCTGCCGGAAGGCCCCCCGCTGTTCGAATCGGACTTTTACACCAACCAGTCCATGCGCGATATGGCCGCGGAGCTTATTCGAGAACAAATTTTGCATAACACTCGCGAGGAAGTTCCGCACGGAGTCGCCGTCGTCATCGACGAATGGGTCGACCTGGAATCGTCCGCCGATATTGTGCGCATTGCGGCGAGCATAATAGTTGAACGAGAGTCGCAAAAGCCGATTCTCATTGGGAAGAGGGGCGTCATGCTGAAGAAGATTGGAACGGCGGCGCGCGCAGAAATTGAAGATTTGATCGGCGCACATATTTTTCTAGAGCTTTTTGTGAAGGTGAAAGAACACTGGCGCGATTCTCCGCCACGCCTCCGGGAAATCGGCTTAATTTAGCCGCAGATTTGGGAGACGACTCGTTCCGAGCTTTCGAGGGCGCCTTCGACGAATCCGGGCCATTCCTCGGCGGTATGCTCGCCGATGAAATGCACTGGGCCGGCCAGTCTAGCGAGATCCCGGCCCGTGCAATTGCTCGGCGCGACGTAGGAGAAGCCTCTGCCCAGGCCGTTGCTCAGCAGCCAAAACTTTGCAGCGACCGACGTCGGCTTGGCTCTGGGAAAAAGCTTATTGATTTCGTCGACAACTAGTGGGCCGAGGTTCTTTTCGCCCATCAGATCGTGAGCCTCCTTTCCGCAAATGTATAAGTTGATGCGGTGCTTGCCTTCGGAGGATGCATTCCAACCTTGTTGAAGCAAACCGTTCGAAAAAAAGTTGCCATGCCAGCCTTCGTCGCTCCAGAAAGGCACAGTAAATGTTACGCAGACCTTTAAGATGCGGGCCATGCCGATGCATGCCAAGAAGCCCTTGTACTCAGGCATCGGTTCGGGTCGAACGAACGTTCCGAGCAAATCTAAAGGCGTAATGGCCAAGATAACGCGGTCAAACCCTTCAAGCGGTTCGCCGGCCGCAAATTTCAACTCGATTCCTTCCGACTTGCAAAGGCATCCCAAGAACGATGCGTCATAAATCGGCTCCGCTGTAATCCGAGAAAGCATTGCAGAGACAATCGACGCCGAGGGAGGAAAGCGAAGCGCGCTGGCTGCATTTTGCGGGCGTTTCGAATGCATGCGCTGATAGCGCAGCCATTCGCGCAGACTCAGCTCCGAAGAATCCTCGGCCTCGTCCGAGCGAATTTGCGATTCCACCCACCAGCGGCCGCGGTCGGTCTGGCAGCGCTTGTCGAGATAATCGGACAGGGCGCCTTCGTCCAAATCTGATTCAAGCGCGTGAACGCGAGACATGTCTTCCGCTGCGTCGGGCCAGAGTTCGGTGGACAATATTCGTTCACTGCCGTAGCAAATCAAATAAGGATCGATCCGAGCGCGTATTGCCTTGAGCCCGAGTTCGTCGAGCAAATTCAAACAACGGTAATGGTCCGCGTCTATCCATTCGGCGCCTGTTTCAAATCCGTCCGGCGCCGTATGCATTCGCCCACCCGCATATTTTTGTTTTTCAATAAGGGTGATTTCGTGCCCCCGCTCTTCCAGGAGCATCGCTGCTCGAAGCCCGGCAATGCCGAGGCCGACAATAGCGATTCTCATTTTCTTGAATCCAGAAGCTTATCCTCCTCGCTGTAATCGAGGGGCTCCTGATTTTCGGCGAGCTCCCAATCAACGGTTTTTGCGATGGCATCAGAAATAGAGGCTTTCTCCTCATATCCCAGCAATTCCCTAATCTTATCGGACGACGCGTCGAGATCCTGCTCGGGATTGCCGTCCTGTTTGAGCGAATCAGGTAGATCGGAGTCTTTGACGACGACGGATTTTCCGCCCATAAGCTCGACCCACTCCGCTTCGGAATGCGAAATCGGCTCGGCAACATTGAATATTTCGCCGGCGGCCATGGGGTGAATCGCGGCTATCGCGATCGCATTACCGACGTCCTCGACAAACCCGCGCGAGCCCTTCCAATTCGCCCAAGATTCTCCCAAGATTATGGGGCGGCCATCAGCAATTCGTTTCGCATTTGCAAGAAGTCTATGCTGGTAATCGCCAGGACCGTAAACCATCGGCAGCCTTAGGACCACGCTTTCAAACCCTCTGCATTCGCAAATCGCCCGCTCGATCGGAATTTTGTCGTAATCATCCAGGATCGGCCTGCCGTGGTCGCCTCCGCGGTAGGGGTACAAACGGGTTCGCAACGGCGACTGTTCCGTAATCGGCGTCTGCTCAACCGGGCCGTCTTCTTTGCCGATGAGTATGCCATACGCTCGATATACGTCGATGCTGCTGATCAAGACAACCCTTTTTGCGTAATCCGAGAAAACCTCTACCATTCCGATTCCGTCCCCTTCGACCACAGCAACCATGTCGACAACCACGTCCGGTTTCAGATCGCGGAGTTGGGTTGCATATTCCGTCAGATTGCGGCGGTCACCGAGGATTTCGGGGAGATCCGAATTTGAGGCGGTGCGGTGAAAAAGCGTGACTTCGTGACCCGCCGCGACGAGTGGCAGCACCACATTCGGCCCAATAAATCTTGTGCCGCCGATAACTAGGATTCGCATTTGTTTAGCGGGTTTGTGAACGGAGGAACTCGGCGATTTGGCGCAATTCCGATCGGTTCAAATTGTCGAAGGCAGGCATCCGCGCTCGGTCCTTCGAAGCCGGGTCGTGCAGCATTTCCATAAACCATTTAGGATCGGAATGCTTGCTCCCGATCCCGCGAAGGTTTGGCGCCTTTCTGCCCGATCCTTCGTCTCCCAAGCGATGGCATTCGAGGCAATTTTCGCGCTCGAAAATCGCTCTGCCCGCTTTAGCGAGCTTGGGATCGATAGGACCGAAATCGGATGCGACAGCCGTTTCTCCGCCGGGCGCCCCCTCAGCGAAAGGCGACTGCATCGGCGATCCGTATCGTGAAATAACGAAGACGCAGATCACAAGCGCTCCGAGCGTTCCGATGCGAACGCCGGCGGAAGCGCCATCCCCCTTCTTGCCGAAAAAAGGCAAGGCGAGCAGCAGCACTATAACGACGGTCGGTATTGCCGCAGAGCCGACCCAGCCCAGATCATTCCCAAAAGACTGGAACATTGTCAGGAGGCTGTGCATCGGGTAGACGTACCACATGGGCCTCGCGCCGGAAGAGGCAAAATCCTGCTGGCCGGCAGCCGGTCCCAGCGGAGCTGAGGTGGCCACTGCCGCCACAATCGCTCCCGCCAGAGGAAGAGCCACGAGGAGCCAATTGGCCCGGAACGACTTCTCTCGGCCCGCGTACCCGATTCCGAGCAAGGATGCGAGTATCGCCAAGCCAGGGAAAATCCAGCGATGCGCGAAATACCAGCGCTCGACAGTTGCCTGGGAAACGGAGTCGCCTCCGAGCATCGTGGTTGCGATGGCAGGGCCGAATCCCGGAGTGTCATGAGCGATTCCTGACTCGATGTAAGCCGTCCGCACATCGTGCGCCGACAAAGGCAGGAGGTTGCCGCTAATTTGTGTTGCGACGAGCGCGAGCAGAAGGACGATCATGCTCCACCAGGCGGCTCGCGATTTCCATCCGTGCCAGCCAAGCCAGAGCATGGCCAAGACTGTCAAAGCGCCAATCGCGATGCCGACTCCACTGGCCCAGTAATGGAATGCGGTGAGGAATTTGAACAATGGTTCTTGGCGCATGGCGACCACGGATGCATATCCGCCTTCGAGCGAGGGCCGGTACTTCACGGCCAAGGCGATGCCGGCGACGAGCTGGGCGCCGACTAGGCACCAGACGGAAAACATCCCGACGGCTATCGCGCGAGGCTGCTGCGGCATTAGTACGGAACCCACTGGCCGGCCGGCAAGTTTCCACGCCGATTAATTTTTATTGCCGGCAAAGCGGAAGGGAATATCGAAACGCCTCCGTCCATCCGCAAACCGACGGCGCCTCTCGCTCCGTGGAGCGGAAGCAGGTCGGCGGGATCCGGTTTGTCCTTGTCGGAGACGAAAGCAAGTCGCGTGGCGTAACGCGAAGAGCCTGTTGGCTGGTCGTTGGAGTCGTCGTAACCGATGGCGAATCCGTCGGCGCCGTCGAGCGGAATTGGATCGAAGCTGCCCATCGCCCCTCGGCCGATCGTTTCGGCAAAGATGATGGTCTCGTCGCGGATTTCGGACTTTCTCAGCGCGGAGGCGGCGCTGAGCATTCCGTAGCTAAGCGCAACCACCGACCGTTCGCCTGAAGCGTCGGTGTAACCCAAAAGCGTGTCTCCTGCGGATGGGTTTGAAGCGTTATGAAATACGTCCATATGCTCGCTGTAGCCAAAGAGCTGGTTGGCCCACGTGACTGGGTGGCCATCGGCGTCCTTGGCGCCTGGAAGATATACGGCGGGCAAGCCATCGTCGTTCGCCGCCATATAGATGCCCATCGCCTTGCCGATCGCCTGCAGGTTGGTCTGCGAAACCACGAAATCGCGGTTGCCTTTCCATGGAATGTATAGAAGGAAGTATGCGGCCACCAGGACGGCGGCGCCGATCGCGATCCAGATTAGAAACTCCTTTCGCGTAACGTAGGTGCGAACTCTGCGCTCGACATCGCGATCCTCGTCCTCGCCGAGGGCGCCGAAAATCACCGGCGGGAGTAGGCGGTTTGGCCACCCGCCGGATCGGTCAACCCGCATTGCAAAAGCGCCTCGGGCACCCGCGCCAATACGGGCTCAAGCTCCGTACCGTGGCCGTCGACCACGGGGTAAATCCCGTGTTTGACATGGGAAGGTGGAACGCCGGCGGCGAACTCGCCGAGGGCGGCAAATTCATCCGCGGTGATTCCGCCGCCGACAACTTCCATGGCCAGGTTTGAAAGTCGGAAGACGCTGAAGTGCTCCTTCGGATCGGTGACCTTGTCCTTGAAGGCTAGCATAAACTCCTGCTGCCGGCCGCCGCGCTTGAAGTCGCTGTCGTGACGCCAGCGCAAATATCCTATCGCGGTTTTGCCGTCGAGAAGCTGCGGCCCCGGCTTGAGGTCTATGTCGAGGTCGCCGCGCTTGTCTCGATATTTCATCCGCTTGGGCACATTGATTTCGACGCCTCCAACCTCGTCGATCATCTTCTTGATGGCGGCGAAGTTCAGAACCACCACGCGATCCGGCCGAATTCCGGTCAGCTTCGTGACCCCGGCTTCTGTTGCGTCTACGCCCCCCGCAACGTGCAACCCGTTAATTTTCATTTTCGCGTAGCCGGGGACGGAGACGACGGTATCGCGCGGGATTTGCATCATGCCAACGGCCTTGTGCTCGAAGTCGATGCGGATCAGTTGGATCGTATCGGTCCGCGCAAATTGGTTGAGGACTTGGCCGGACTTATCGGAACTGGGACGCGCGTAGTACCGGTCCTCGTCGCAGCCGAGAAGAAGCACGAACAGGTCCTCGCGGCCGGCGAACGGGTCCGGCTTGTAGAAAGGCACGTAGCCCTTCTGGACCACAGCCGCCCAAACGAGCGGATTGCGCTCAAAGATGGCTGCCGAAACGCCGACGCCGAGTGCGGCGACATAAAGCGCCGCGTATCCTATCCAGTTGAAAACGTTCCTCAAGCTTGCAATGGTCCCATTTCTATGCAGTATCTACAGCTGCCTCGCCGCCACCGGTTCTGACGGAATAAACACTCGGAAGGTCGCCCCGGTTCCGGGTTCGGACTGGATTTCCATCTTGCCGCCGAGCGCCGCTGCGAGCTCGAGCACGATCTTCGTGCCCCAGCCTGAGCCGCCGCTTTTGTCCCACTGCGAGATCGCGTTTCCCGCAAGGATCCGCCGAATCGCGGCTTCCGGAATGCCTTTGCCCGAGTCTTGGACCTCGATGGTATAACCGCCCGGCGTCGCTTTGCACCGCACGATAACGGTACCCGAAGCGCTGTCGCCGCGGTCCGAATTAGCGTCGCGGACTGCTTTTATAGCGTTGCCGACCAAGTTTTGAACAATGCGAAAGACGAATTGGCGATCGAACATGCACGTCTCGCAGCCGCGGTCGATCTCGTAAAGTATTTTCACGCCGTGCTTCCGGCCCTCCGGTTCCAAATAGGAGGCCGCGTCGGCGACGCATTTCGTCATGATGCCGGATTCGAGAGTGGGGCGGACGGGTTTGCCTGCGGAGAGGTCGGACATAAGATGGCTGTAGGAAACAATCCGGCTAATCGCGCCGGACATGTCATCGCAGGCTTCTTTCAGCATATGGCTATTCGAGGTTGGGAGCGTGCCGGGCTCGAAGCCGAGCAGCGCGGAAAGGTACGCGAGGTTTGAGTGCAGCGCGCTGGCCAAATTTCCAATGTCGTGCGAAACCTTGCCCATGCCCATGAGTGTCGCCATGCGCTTGGCCTGCTCGGTAAGGTTCGCGTTGATGTAGGCCATCGCGCTGACGGCGCCGACGGTTTCGAGAATTTCGAGGTCGCGCTGGTCAAATTCGCCTGACGTTTTGTTGATGAGCTGCACCACGCCGATCGGATCGTGCTCTGGGACGGCGAGCGGCGCGGTCAGCATCGTTCGGACTTCGACGGCGGTCGCCTTCTCGATTTCGGACATGGGCTCCGCTTTGGCGTCTGCAGACAGCGTGATTACCGGTTCGCGCCGTTGGAACGCGCGGCCGGCGGTGCCGAAAGTGTCCGGAATGTCTTGGCCGGGAAGGCGGTCGCGAACGTCTTCGGGAAGCACGTGCCGAAATTCGAGGCAGTGCCGTTCCGGATCGTGGATGTAGATCGTGCCCGCTTCGGCCCCCACAGCTTCCGCGCAGAGGTGCAGGACCTCACGCAGCGTTTCGTCGACGCTCGACGACGACGACAGCTTTTGCGTCGCCATATGCACCGCGGTCATTTGCAGACGTTCCCGATCC
>DASSBY010000017.1:0-2855 GCA_035698285.1 Fimbriimonadales bacterium
ATAATCGGTCGAAAAAACCAGCCGCTCCGTGCCGAGATAATCGATGACATATTTAACCCCGGCTTCGTCCGGCTCCACCGAAACGAAAACCTGACGCTTGAAATATTCACTGGGCTTCATCGTCAAATCCTGCGCCCAGATATCGCCCTCGCGCTCCCACCCTTCGTCGAGGCGCCAGAGCAGCCAGGGCAACCACGTACAGTTGGCTTCCAGAAACGCCACGCGGAGGCCTGGATGTCTGGCCAACACTCCACCTGAGCAAATGCTGACGAGACCCAGCATCTGCTCCATCGGCTGTGCGACGGCCCGCCGCAGCATGAAATTGGGCTCGAATTGATCGCCGGTTTGCCGCGCCGCCGAGGACGAGGATTCGTGAAAGCCCAGAGGCACGTCCAGCGCTTCCAGCGTCGACCAGAGCGGTTCGAAGTACTCGTCGTACCAGTTACGCCCTTCCATAATGCTCGACCGCATGAAGACCGCTCGAAAGCCCAAATCCTTGGCGCATCGTTTGGCTTCCGTCACCGCTTCCTCGACATCGAAGGGTGAAATCATGCCCGCCCCGAGAAGGCGGTTGGGATCGGCTCGGCAGAAATCGAAAAGCCAGTTGTTATAGGCGCGGGCCAGCGCGGCGGCGAACTCCGGCTCCATTCCAGCTTCGCTTAGAACTTGCAGGCCGCGCGTCGGGTAAAGCACCGCGACGTCGATGCCTTCGATGTCCATCGCCTCGAGCTGCACCTGGGCCGTCCAGCCGCGTTCGGCATGAGAGGCGTAGATGATCTGATTTTTGCGGAAGTTGTGTCCCCGATGGCGCTTGGAATTGCGATTGTGCGTGGGCGGCAGGCCCCAGTACCGGCCGTCGGGATGGGCCATGCGCAGATCGCGGACATTTTCGCTGGTGAGACCTCGTGGCGCGCGGTCAGCGTATTTGGCGTCGATGTAGCGCTGCCAGAGATCTACCGGTTCCATCAGGTGCATGTCGCTGTCCAAAATCCTCAGTCCATCACGCGCCATGGCTTTCCTCCGTTAAAAAATGCGGCCAACGCTTAACGCTCTACAATAATCCCGACAGAAGTGTCAATGCGGGAACGGCTCCTTAAAAGCGCTTTTCTCAAGCGTGTCGATTTGTTAGGTTGGTCGACATCATCGCTGCGAGGAGCAATCATGAGGCGTCGGATGCTTTCCTGGTGGTGATTGTGGCGTCTGCCGTGACTTGGAGCTGCCACAGTCACGCCGTGCAGCCCGCAAAGGGTCGGACTTCTGTGAACGAATGTGAACGAAAATCGGCGCCATGGCCGAACTCGGAAGGGAGGACACGATGAGAGGCTCCAAGGGTCATCCTAGGTTTCTTGTAAAGCGCTGGATCACCTTGGTTGTACTGGCGCTCCTACTTGCTTACGTTCCGCTGGCGCACGCTCAGGAGAGAAAGACCTTACGCGTGGTTTTTGTCAGTCTCTCCTGGAATAGCGAAATCCCTTTTCGCGTGGCTTTAGCCAGAGGCTACTTTAAATCTCAAGGGCTGGAGATCGAGCCTATTTTTATTCGCGGCGGCCCGGCAGCCATGGCCGCGCTACTCTCCGGACAGGTCGATTATGCCAGCATCGGCGGCGCGCAAGCAGTGATTCGCGCCAAAGCGCACGGCTCCGACCTCGCGATCATTGGATCGATTTCGAATCGAACCAATTACATCTTGTTAGGTAATAAACAGACCCGTTCGGTCGAAAGTCTCAAGGGCAAGACCATCGGGGTGACCGGCGCGGGAGCATTTTCGGAGTTTGCCGTAAGAACGTTTTTAAAACAGCACAACATAGACCCGAGCAAAGACGTCGTTTTGCGGGCCGTCGGGAATACGACCCTGCGCGCCATCGCCCTCGAGAAGGGACTGGTCGCCGCTGCGCCGTTCTCACCGGAAGACGCAGTGCGCCTGATGAAAAGCGGCTACTCGCTGATTTCGAATTTTGCCGAGTCTTTAGATATCCCGCAGAGCATTCTTGTGACCCGTGAAGAGGTCATACAAAAACATCCGGAAACGACGAAACGCTTTCTCAAGGCGCTTATCCTCGGCATCAACCTTGCCAAGAACAACAAAAAGGAGGCCATTAAAGCGGGTTACGAGGCGGGATTGCAGGGCGACCGCGACACGGTGAATGCCGCCTATGATCTTTATGCGCCGGCATTGACGTCGGATCTATCGATCAACGTCTCGGGAATTCAACTCATGCTCGACGAAGATATACGGGCCGGCCTGGCGGACAGCAAATTGACGGTCGACAAAGTGATCGATGACCGAATGTTGAAAAAAGCCCAGGAAGAATTGCGGGCCGAAGGCCGGTTGAAGCCGTAAAGAGAGCCGCGCGGCAGCGACGTGAGTGACGATGCGCCAAATATCTCCGTCGAAATGACCGACCGAATCCGCGAGCCGCGTCCCGGTCGTTGGCTTTTCACGTGGCGGATCCATAACCGCACCGACCATCCGATGCATTGCTCGAGGATTCGGGTTCCGCACGGAAAGTTCAAAGCCGAAGAGCGAAGACTCGAGCCGAGCCTTGGCATCGCGACACGGGACAGCGCGACTCTTGCAGTGTCGGTTTACTGTCACGAATCGCCCGGCAGCACGGTCGAGAACGCTTTCTTGATACTATTTACCGAATGGCGCGGCACGCGCTGGCGGATTTTCGTTCGTTTGCGTATAACCATCGATCCGGAGGGCCAACCCGAGACGAAGACCGAGCTGGTTACCGCACAGAAGGTCGGTTTCTCCGAAGCGGTTTAGTTTTTCAATGGCAAAACACGATCAGGAACTCCTCTACATCCTTGAGCGTATGCGCGGCTGATTTCGCAATTGAGGCCTCGGCTTC
>DASSBY010000018.1:0-34472 GCA_035698285.1 Fimbriimonadales bacterium
CCTCGTTCGGGAAATCGCAAAGCTCGCCGACGGCGGAGGCGGTGGCTCGCCCGAATTCGCGCAGGCAGGGGCCAAGGACGTATCCAAAATCGCTGCTGCCATGGCGGCGGCGCCCGACATTATCAAGGCACAAACCGGAGGAGACTGATGCGTCGGCGCGCACTCACCATTGCCGAGGTTCTCGTCGTTCTTCTGGTGATCGCTATTGCGGCTGCGGTTGTTGCCCCAGTCTGGGCACACGTGAAAGACGCTGCCCGCCGAGCCGCGTGCCTTTCCAAACTCCGGAAGCTTGGAGTAGGCATGGCGATATACATCGAGGAAAGCGATAAGAAACTTCCGCTCTCGGCAGGCTGGGTCGCAGCTGTATCTGCTGGCAGCGACTTCGCCATCATGCACTGCCCCAGCTCATTGCCGGCCGGGATAGCCTCCGGCGTCGACGTAAGCTACACCTACAACGGCTACTTAAACGGCTATCCAATAACTCAAATTCCAAGCTTGGCATCGACTGTGGCCGTTTGGGAGGGCATGGGAAAGGCCGTTTCGCGAGGCAATCCCGCAAACCCACGTCTCATCTGCCCAGACCCAGCGTCACCCTGCGTTTTCCAGCCTCAAGGAGGCCCGAAGAGCGCCTTCGATATCCCCAAGGGCACGATGTGGGTTCACGGGCGCGGCGCAAACTTTCTCTTGGGAGACGGCCACGCGCAATGGCGAAGACTTGGGCCCAAGGAGGGGAAGCCTACCAACCCACGAATCGATCCCTTTATGGTTTACGATCGCAAAGGCGTTGCGCTCGAAGCTTGGACGGACGACGGTACGGGCACGGGGAAAGCGCTTCTATTCATGCCGCGATTTCATTGAACGCTGAGGATCTTATATCTTTGAATCCCGGCCGGCGCCTCGACTTCTGCCTCATCGCCTTCCTTTTTGCCTACCAAAGCTTTGCCCATGGGCGAATCGATTGAAACCTTCCCTTCGGCAGGATCAGCCTCATAAGAGCCTACGATTTCGACCGTCATTTCCTCCTCCCACTTGGCGTCGAGCAGTTTTATTTTGCTGCCCAACTGGGCAACTCCGTCCTCGCCGTCGGCTTGCTCGACGACGCGAGCCACTTCCAGTATCTTCTCGATATCGGCGATACGGCCCTCCAGCCGTCCTTGGTTTAGCTTGGCTTCATGATAAGCGGCATTCTCCCGCAAGTCACCGTGGGAACGCGCCTCACGAATGGCGTCCGACGCAGCGTGGCGCTTTGGTCCTTTGAGTTCCGCCAATTCGGCGCGGAGCTTTTCCAAGCCGGCAGGGGTTAGGATTACTTCGTCCCGCATGGCATAAGTTTACCGAGCCGGCAATATTGAGAAACTTGCCGCACCTCTGGCAAGAACCAAAAGATGCGGCAATGCTTATGCTACTTGTTCGGACCTTTGGCTCCACCTTTGATGATGAACTCATCGGGGATCGGTGGCGCCACGGCAGAGCCGGGACGCGGCGGGGGCGTCTTATCGAGGCCGGTATCGGTCGAAGCACCCATCTTCATCCAGAGCAGAATGACGATTCCCACGGCAATCGCCACAATGCCCCATATGACAACCGGGGACTGCTTTACCTTAGATCCCACAAGTATTGATCTCCGTCGTAAGCCAGGCCCTGAAAGTTCCGGCGAACGTCACAGCCGGCGCTGATGTTGCCGATGCGCATGGTTTTGGTATGCCCATCCACAAAGGCGATGTTGACCTGCTTCGAATGATACGGATACAAGCCGCCCCATTCGAGCCAATAGTTGGAATCGTTCGGATTGCATCCCACGCACCAGCCAACGCCGTACGTCTGCCACCTGCCATTATTGCCATTGCCGGTGTAGTCGGATATCGGCTCCATGAACTGCTGGTTTTCGTCCCGGACGCATGGCGCTTCGATAACCCAGTTCCCGCCGCCGGTGGGATCTCCATTCGGTTTACGCAGCCACATGCTGTCGCCGAACAGAATCGTTGCGCCCGGTTGCGCGATTCTGCCTGCGTTGATGGGCGCCGAACCAACATAAGTCCCGCCCGGGTCTTGACGCGTTATCCACGGACTTAGGAAGTCGTAGTTGTAGCCGAGATCGGTGCGCGAGAGCCAATAGTAGTAGAAGCTCGGGTCGCTCTTGTCTGCCGGCCGGTCGTTCGGATCCATCGACAAACCTTGGTCTGTCGCGTTGGGGTCCGCCGGGCATCGGAAAACGTAGTAACTCTGAACGTAGGAGTAAATGAGTTCGCCCCAAACGTAGTCGGGCCGTCCAAAGCCCCATCCGGGACCATTGATACTGCCTTGATTGGCGTGGGGAAGGCCATCATCGTGGTCTCCCATGTACATCATCATGGACTTGGTGACCTGGTTGAAGTTGGCCAAACAGCTGATTTTCTTTGCAGCCTGCTTGGCGGCTGCGAACACGGGGAATAGTATTGCCGCAAGAATGGCAATGATTGCTATGACAACTAGCAATTCGATTAGCGTGAAAGCCTTTCGATTGCGCATGAGCGTGCCTCCTTGATTTTACGAATGGCTATCGCCCTGCAGCGACAGCATGAAGGAGATTATAACGCCGTTTTCAGCAAAAGCAATCCCTATCGGGAACTATTCGCCGCTTCTTTGACGGTATTTTTTGGCCTGATCGGGGTCGACCTTGCGCATTCGGCGCAATAATTCGTTGTCCCCGCCCGGCTTTGGGACCTGCCGCTTGGCTGGCCCCTCCTCGTCGCCCGGCTTGCGCTCAGGCGTCGGAAGGTCACGCTCGCGGCGTTCGATCGATGCGATCCCATGTTCGTTTATGTACTTCATCGTATTCTGCAGGCGCCGCCGGCGTGCTTACCGTAATATTGCTGGTGATAGTCCTCGGCCATCCAGAAGGTACCTGCTTTGGTGACTCGCGTACCGACAGCCGTCCCTCCGGCCCCGATCGTATCTATTTTGTGCTTGGCCAAAGCTGACTGCTCATCGGAAAAAGTGAAGATCTCGCTTCGGTACTGCTCACCGGGAGAGCACTGCCGACTCGGGTTATGGATTTCAAAGAAAACGTTCAACAGCTTTTCGTACGTCACTTTCGAAGGATCGTACTCGACGAGAACCGACTCGGCATGCCCCGTCCGTCCGGAACACACTTGCTCATAAGTCGGCGAAGCCGTAACGCCGCCCGTATAGCCGACTGCCGTCGCAACAACGCCTGGGACTTGGCGGAACTCCGCCTCGATTCCCCAAAATCACCCTGCTGCAAACAAAGCAAGCGCGTGCCCGTCGGCCAGAGCCTTAGCATCGCTATCGAGCCTCGTCGTGACTCCGCCGGGGTGGGTACCGACGCCGCTCGTGTCCGTCCCGCTGCCCATGTTTTGTATCCCTAGACCGGCGACCGCTGAGGCTGCAAGACCCATCGTTATCCAGTTCATCGTTCTCATCAGTACTTATCCTAATGCCCGCTGCAAGTATACAGTTCCCTTCGGGCCCAAAGTCCTGCCGAATCCGTTCGCTGAGCCTCGATTTCGAAGCAATCGGGCAAACTGAGGCGTAGAGTTCGGTGGACGTTAGAAACGTCCGCGGCAGACAAAGTCAACAAGCACAAGCACAAGGAGATCGACAACATTATGAAAACGCTAGCGATCGCGGCCGTTTTGGCCGCCGTAGTTGCCGCCCAAGCTCAGCCCCAAGTGGACATGAAACCGCCTCCCGAAATGCAGAAGGTGGCATGGATGGTGGGCGAGTGGAAGGGCAATATGAAAATGCACATGCCCGGCATGGATCAGCCGATGGACAGTGCGAGCACCATCTCGGCGAGAATGGGCGTCGGAGGCCGCTATTTGGTCGTCAATTTCATGTCGGCCATGGGCGACATGGGCGCCACGGAGCACATGGAGCTCATTACCTACGACCCAGCCCAGAAGAAGTGGGTCTGCTGGGGCTTTGACTCCGTCGCCCCAGGGACGATGGAATCTTCCGGCGACCTCATGGGCAACAAAATGGTGGTGACGAGCAAACCGATGACGATGCCCGGCGGTCCCCCGGATACGTTCCGAACGACCGTGACCAAGAAATCGGACACCGAGTTTGATTTCCTGCTCGAGCACAAAGTGAACGACGCTTGGACGAGCATGATCGAGGGCACGTTCACTAAGTCGTAGCCTTAACGGTGCGGCCGCGATGCCGCACCAACGTAATACTAACTATGGAAATCGCAACTTTCGCAGCAGGATGTTTCTGGGGTGTAGAAGACCTCTTCCGCCAAATAGAGGGCGTGACCGAGGCAATTAGCGGATACACGGGGGGAACGCTTGTCGATCCGACGTACCAGGACGTATGTTCCGGAACCACCGGCCACGCAGAAGCCGTGCAGATAAACTTCGACCCTGCTGTCATTCCCTACGAAAGCCTGCTCCAAGTTTTTTGGGAGACCCATGATCCGACCACGCTTAATCGCCCAGGGCCGGACGTGGGACGTCAGTACCGGTCCGCCATTTTCTATCATTCCGAGGAGCAAAGAGAGGCTGCCACGGCTTCCCTCCTTGCAAGGCAGCAATGCCTCGATCGGCCGATCGTTACGGAAATAGCCCCCGCAACGCCCTTCTTCCCGGCCGAGGAATACCATCAGCAGTACCTGATGAAACACGGCCTTTCCTCCTGCCATATTCGGCAATAAGTCCCTGACTGAAACTGTATCGAACGAAATTGGCGTAGTCACGCCATAGTGCGTTTAGCGGTTCCGTTTTTTTGCCTTCTCATTGCCTCCTCCCAAGCACAGGACAACACCATCCAGGGCTTTAAAATGGAAAAGCCGCCTACCATCGATGGTGCCATCGATCCGACAGAATGGCAAGATGTCCCTTCCGGCTCAGGCCAGTTCGATGAACACACTGGGCAGAAGGCAGCGGATGGCCTGCAGTTTTGGCTTGCATACGACGCCGAATTCATATATTTTGCCGCCAAGGCGCACGACTCCGATCCGGGATCGATCCGCGCCACCGAGTACCAAACTAACGTCAGCCTCGAAGGCGACGACTCCGTAACGCTGCTCCTCGACGAGACGGGCACGCTCGGTGAGTTCAGCGAGTTCGGGATGAATCCGAGGGGCGCCACGTCGGTAAGCCTCGCAGGAGGCCGAGCGGCAAAACGCGAGTGGTGCGGCGAATTCGTGGCAAAGGGCAGGGTCACCGCCGAAGGCTGGGAAATCGAAGCCCGAATTCCTTGGAGACTCGTGCGTATTCCCGCCGCAGGCGCTCGCAACTTACGCTTCCAGGTTGGGCGCGTTATCCAACGTCTAAGACGGTCTTTCGTATGGAGGTACACCAACGACGGCCATCCCGAGAACGCCGGCGTTTGGAAAGGCGTCACGCTTCCGGAGCCGTACCTCGACCGGTCGATCAAGCTGCTCCCCTACGTCTACGCCGGGGCCGATGAGAACGGCCATATTGCCGATGCCGGCCTCGACTTCAAAACCAACTTGAACAATCAAATAACGGGCGTGGGTTCTATCAATCCGGACTTCCGGAATATAGAAAACGCCCTCCTGTCGCTGGATTTCAGCCGGTTCGAACGGCTCGCAGACGAAACGCGCCCATTCTTCCAAGAAGGCGCCGACTATACGCAGACGATTCTCTTCGCTAGCCAAAGAATTCGAGGTTTCGACGTCGGCATCAACACGTACGGCCGCATTTCGGACAAAGTTCGGTTCGGCGTTCTAAACACTCTCGATTTCGGAAACCAGAACTCCTTCGCCTCGAATTTCCAATACGACATCACGCCCAACGACGGCATCGGCGTCGCCGCCACCAGCCTATCGCGCCCGGGATTCGACAACACCGCCGCGCTCGTACGATTTTACAAAGGCATCGGACCGCTAGAGTTTTTTGGCCGAACCGCCATCACTGAAGACACCGAGACCGGCAATGGCACGGGCGGCGATATCAACGTAAACTATTCGAAAGCCGGCTTCAACTACTTTGGATCGTATCAAGCATTCTCGCCCGGCTTCAATCCCCGACTCGGCTTTTTTCCCGAAGTGGATTATCGCGGCTTTCAAACCGGCGTAGAGTGGAACAAGCCGATGTCTTCAGGCCCCCTTCGACAGTTCGACTTCGCACTCTACCGCACTGATTTCCAGCGTTTTCACGGCGGGCATTACCGAGACACCTGGGAAGGGGCTGCGCACACCCGGCTCGCAAACGGAATCGGCTTGCACTATGCTGCCGTTCGCGATAATTTCCTCGGCTCGGATGATGCTCTCGACAGCGCCAGCATCGTCTTCCCGGACGGCAGCCCATACCGCAATTTCGGCTTCGGCTACACCTGGGGCCACGTGGAAGGTTCTAACTACGCCGGCTTCTCCATGGCCAGCGCATACCGGCCGATACCGCTACTCCAACTAACCGCAAGCTACGAGCACGTCCGTCACAACGGCGAAGAGGATCAAGGAATATTGGGCTTGAATTACGACTTCGGCGGCAACCGCTACCTGAGCGGCCGCGCGGTAAAGCACAACGACAAATGGAACATGTATATCGCTCTCCGAAAGACCGGCAATCGGGGCGCCGAATACTTCCTAATCCTCGGCGATCCGAATTCCGAGACTTTTCGAACGAGCTTGATCCTAAAATCCACGATCCCGGTGGAAATTCACTGATTACCGTCTGCCCATAAACAGGCTCAACACGTACCAGAAGAGCAGAGCGACCGACGCGAAGAGCGAAAGAGCCGCCGCAACGTACTGATCCGTCCGGTACGAATGCAGCACTTTCGACGTCGAATACAGAATTGCTCCGCATGCGAATAGCACCATCGCCGCGCTAAACCAAAGGCCCAGCTGAAAGCCGAACAAGGCGCCGGCGACAATCAATCCGAGCGCGACAAACGCGCCCACTGTCAGGGCAGTCCTCAGGAACGAAAAGTCCTGCTTAGTTATGAAGACATACCCCGTGAGAGCCGCAAACGTGAGCAGCGTCACGATCGTCGCCTGCGGCAAAACACCCGTGTACACGGTCGCTGCGAGCGTAATCAGCGGCGAGAAGATAAGCGCTTCGCCAACGGTGTAGAGAAGCAGTCCCGCGTACGCCGCCGGCCGGCTCTCGAGCGTGGACATGGCCGTTGCGAGCCATCCCACCAGCATAAAGCCGCCGAGGAACATCAGCCATCCGTACCGATTGCCGGCGATAAAGTCCAGCACCGCCGCGCCAACGCCGACCTTGTAGAAAAAGATCGAGCAGAGAACGAACGCGAGGATTGCCAGCAGCAAATGCGTGTAGGTCTTCCTCAGAAAATCCATTCGCTTTTCGAGCGGCGCATCGAACGCGAATCCACCCGCATAGTTTTCAAAAGAACTCATTGAGTATCACTCCTTCTCCAGTTTAGACGCATCACAGGCCAAATCTGCATCTACCCGCAGCTCAGTAATCCAGCCCCGGATCAGGTTCGCCCGCGTAGCGAACGTACTTCCACTGGTCCTCTCTCATGCGGTCGAAGATGGCGCGATAGGCATCCACGCTAGTTTTGTTTGTCGCGATAATGTTCGCCTTCGTCAGCCACTTGCGGTTCCGAAGCATCGAATCGATGATCACGCACGCCACCCGCTCCGGAGCCATCCGCATCTCTTGATAGTTCAGATCGTCCGTGGGATCGATGAGCGTGATCGACCAGCCGTCCAACCGATGGTTCTTCTTCAAAGCCGCGCCGAATGCCGTCTGAAACTGATCCAAATTGGTCAGCTTCTGCTCGTCAAAGATGTTCGTTACGATCAAATTGCGGGCTGGGATCCGCTTCACTGGGAACGCAACCGCCTTGCCGGGCGGAATCGGAGCATGCTCGCGAATATGATCGTCCAGCCTATAGTCGCTCTTATCCTTGATGTACTTCGACGTGCCGTGGCCCATCCACCCGGTGCTGTCGGAAAAGACCAAGAACGCATCGCTGCGTGGCACTTCGCGCAGGCACCATCCCGAAAGGTGGAACACCTTCACGTACAGCCCGTCTATATCGAGCTTAGCCGCTGGAAAAAGAAACGGCAACAAGGACATAGGTCATTATATCTACGCCTATTCCGCCGTCTGCAATCGCCCATCTTGCTGGCTGGCCTTCCTGGCAGATGAAGTAAATGCCGAGACGCCTGCGAGAACCATCGCGATCCAAAGCGCGTCCGCCAAGAAAAGGTGGATCAGCGAAATCGTCATCGGCGCCTTGTACCAAACGTTGACGACCCCGACCGCGATCTGCAAGATCACCATTGCGACGACGAACTTGAGGGCCCGCGCCACCGCCGGATCGGGGCGCATGTCCCCCAGCAGCGCAGCCATAAAGAAGAGGTAAACGCCAACGCCCGTAGCAATGAACGGGTGCCATAGCCTCAAACGGATGAGCAAGTTCCCGGCTGGAGAAAGGCCCTCGAGGATTACCTGCGCGGAGCTGTCTCTCGGATATAGCGTATCGCCGAGAGACGTGATCGCACCGCTCATCCCGACGAGCAAAACCGCGAACGCGCCTATCGCAACCAGCCACCCAGCGAGACCGTGCCCCTTAAGCGACAACTTCCGACCGCCGGAGCCTGCCCAGGCCGCCACGGTCAACGATCCAAGCAGCAGCATCGTGTTGATGAGGTGCGCTGTCAAAACCCCGCCCCGCACCATCGAATCGTTGCTTCCCACCAAGTGAAAGAGAACGAGGCCCGCTCCAATAAGAGCCGAAACAAAGGTGAACGCGAGCGCGCCGGCAGCCGCCTTCCTCGCGAGATGGCCCTTGGAAAATGCTCGGAAAGCGTAAATCACGAGACCGATGACCATGAGTAGCGCCAACCCGCTCGATAGGCGATGCGTGAACTCGATGATCATCTTGGTGTTCGGCGCAAGCGGGATAACTTCCCCGTTGCACAGCGGCCAATGGCTGCCACAGCCGTCTCCGGAACCCGTCTGGCGCACATATGAGCCCCATAAAATTACGAGAAGATTTAAGACGATGACCGAAATCGTATACTTAGTAAACCGGGAAAGGCTCATGCGCGACGGATAGAGGATACTCCAGCCGGTCAAGGCGCCGGGACGTACAGTACGCGCACCCAAAAAAGCTCATCCGTGATTTTTGGACCGTAGGCAACGGGCCGTGGATAAGAATTCTGGTTCTGGTGGCATTCCAAGTCGTTCTGATAATGAATGGAAGCTGTTAGCTTCGTGCCTTTCGGCAAAACCGGGGGCTGGCTAAACATATAGCTGCCAATGTAAGTCACGTTCCACGGATAAACCCTCAGGATCGTTTTTGCCGGATCAGTCGGCGGTGTCGCCGTAAGCCTAACTTCGACAGTATAGTCGCGCGCCTCTGGAATGACGCCAACCACTTGAATTCCCTGCGAAAGCGTCTCTTCGTCCGAAAAGTTTGGCGTCTCCAAAATGGGAACCTTGATATCTCGAGTTCCGAGATTCATCTGCCTTACTTCTCGATAAGCTCCCGACGCGAAGGTGAGCCCGAGGTCGAAGTTTCCGTCAGCAGCGGTCCCATTGGGGCGATACTGCACTTGCACCAGCAGGTTATCGCCCGGTTTCAGGGTCTTGCCAACGCCGTCCGGCAGGCGCCATGGCCCATTCCCGATTGTCCATACGCCGATATACTCCTCCGTCTGGGCTTCGAAGCTGGCGGCCGTCTCGTAGCCTGGCTCGGGCGTTTTCACGTCTTCTGCGCGCCCCTTCCCCGCCGTATCGATACCGATGGTAACGCTTCGTATCACCGAAGGATTTGCGGGCGCAACGCTAAATCCGATCAATCCCCGCTTCTTAGTGATATCCGCAGGGATAACGAACGTTTGCCAATATGTCGGTCCTTCCGCTCGCACGGTTACGCCCTTCTGCGACAGCACTATGGAAGCCTTTGGTGGCGGAGCAAATTCGGGACTCGGCGGCATGTCGCTGGCGTTGCCCTTTGCCATTCCCGCGCGGATCCATTCCTGGATTAGAACCGCTTCATCGTCGGTAAGCGGCGATGCGGGAGTCACCCTGCCATAGTCCGATGTCGCCTTATAAGGAGGCATGGATCGATCCAAAACTACAGACTTAATCGTCTCGGCCCGTCGGCGTACATCGTCATACGTCGTTAGCGAGAACGGCGCGGCGCCGTCCGGACGGTGGCATGGCGTACACTTGGCAAAAAACACGTGGGCTAGATCGCGCGTGTAGGTCACGTCGGCACTCTTTGAAAAGCCGAGCGCGGACACAATAATGGCAGCAAACCACGCCGGGCCCAAGAGCGATCTCACGTGGTAATAGACGCCCCCTGCCTTCGCGAGGTTCGGGGGCGCCTTCGAATCCGGCCTACCTTGCGATTATCAAGATAAGGATCCCGATCAGAATCAGGATCATCAGTTCTCGGTTAGAAAAGCCTTCCTGCGGGTACGCAACTTCCACGTAGTCGCCCGGGCTTAGCGCAACAGGTTCGGCTGAAGCCTGAAGCTTTTCTAAATCCACCACAGTCGTGACCTTCTTGCCGTTCTTGTCCGTCCGCGTTATCTTGATAACGTTCGGCTTTTCGGTCGAAAACGGCTTCGCTTCGGCTAGGGCCTGCTTGATCGTCATCCCGTCCTTGTACTGCAAATATCCCGGCTTGGACACCGCACCGTGAACGCTCACATACTTGGCGGGGTCTCTTACCGGAACGTCGATAACGGAATCCGCCTCGACGAGCGGAGTCGGACCAAGACGTGAAAGATCTACGACGCGGTCGGCATCTCTGGATCGGACGGTAACCAACATCTCATCGCCCTGCTTGGACACTCCGCCCGCGAGGGCGACAGCGTCGCGCACGCGCATCCCTTCCCGGAAAGGCACGTCTCCGGGCGTGTTAACGGCGCCTTTCACCGTCACGAAAGTGCCGGCGAATGCGCATTGGGCTAGGGCCAGGACAGCCGTAAGTCCGCTAATTTTGAACATCATCTCGTTGGATTCCTCCTTGGAACAAAAGGTTAATCCTTTCATACTCCGGGTGCCGGGGCAAATATGCACTTTAGTTTCATTTAGCCACATCAGGCTCCCGCAACGCCGTCGGAAATCGGACCCCAGCAGGTACAATAGGGGCCTCCAAATACGTGCGCGCTCCGCATCGGCGCGCATTGGCGTAAGGACCGGATTTTGCCCGAAAACGAACCCACGGAACCCCTGATCATTCCCGTAGCCGACGAAATGCGGCGCAGCTATGTGAACTACGCGATGAGCGTCATCATCGCAAGGGCCTTGCCCGATGTCCGCGATGGCCTCAAGCCCGTCCAGCGCAGAATTCTTTACACCATGCTCCAGGGCAACTGGACGCCCGACCACGCCCGAACCAAGAGCGCGAAGATTATCGGCGATTGCTCGGGCAACTACCATCCCCACGGCAACGACGCGATCTACATGACCATGGTGCGCATGGCGCAAGACTTTTCGCTGCGTTATCCGCTCGTCGACCCCCAAGGCAATTTCGGCAGCATCGACGGCGACGCCCCTGCGGCCTTCCGCTACACCGAAGCCCGCCTCAGCAAGGTCGCCATGGAGATGCTGGAAGATATCGACAAAGAAACCGTCGATTGGACCCCGAATTACCTGCAGACCATGAACGAGCCGCTTGTCCTCCCTGGTAAGTTCCCGAACCTCATCTGCAACGGCACGCAAGGTATCGCCGTCGGCATGGCGACCAATATGCCGTCGCACAATTTGAACGAAGTCGTCGACGCGATTCTCTTGCGGATGGATAACCCGAACTCGACACCGGAAGAAATCATGAAAGTCCTTCCCGGACCCGACTTCCCCACGTACGGCATGATTTTGGGCACCAAAGGCATCCGCAGCATGTACGAAACGGGCCGCGGAAGCGTGGTCATGCAGGGAAAGACGGCTATCGAGCCAACGGACGGCGGGCGGTCCGTCATTGTCATTAGTGAAATCCCCTATCAGGTAAACAAAACAACCCTCATTCAGCAGGTAGCCGACATTATCCGAAACAAAAAGATGGAGGCCATTTCCGGAATCGTCGACCTGAGTGACCGACGAGGAATGAGGATTGAGATTTCCATCAAGCGCGAGGGCAACCCCAACAAGGCCCTCAACTATCTTTATAAACACACGCTGCTGCGAACTTCCTTCGGCGCTATTCTGCTGAGCCTCGTGGACGGCGTCCCGAGAACGGCGCCCATCACCACGCTTCTCGACGAATACCTCCGGCATCGCAAAGAAGTAATCGAGCGGCGCACCAAATTCGAACTCTACAGAGCGCTCGAGGAGGCGCACATCAGCGAGGGTTACCAAATCGCGCGCGCCAACCTCGACGATGTTATCCGCATCATCCGCGCGGCCGAGGATCCCGAAGATGCCCGGCGCGAACTCGTCCGCAACTTCGCCATGACCATGTTCCAGGCGAACGTCATCCTCAACATGCAGCTCCGCCGCCTCACGAAACTGGAGCAGGCCAAGCTGGAAGAGGAATACAAAAAGATCTTGCGCAAGATCGCCGACCTGGTCGATATTCTAAGTGATCCGCACCGAATAGAGCAAATCTTAAAGGCCGAACTTGAGGAAATGCGCAAGAAGCACGGCGACGAGCGGCGCACGAAAATCCTCCCTATGGAAGCCGGCGAAATCGGCGACGAGGACATGATCCCCGAAGAAGAGGCCATCGTCTCTATCAGTCGCGACGGCTACATCAAGCGCATGAGCCTCGATGCCTATCGAGACCAGCGTCGCGGCGGCAAAGGCGTTATCGGTCAAACCATGAAAGAGGCGGACGAAGTCGGGCACCTTTTCCAGGTCAGCACGCACCACTTTATTCTTTTCTTCACAGACAAGGGCCGCGTCTATCGGCTGAAGACGTACGAAATCCCGGAGTCCGGCCGCTACGCGAAAGGCACGCCGGTAATCAACTACATCCAAATCGAGAGCGGCGAGATGGTAACTGCGACGCTCACCGTGAAAGATATCCGCGGCGAGGGATTCTTGGTTATGGCCACCAAGATGGGCGAAGTAAAACGCACCCCCATCAGCGCTTTTGCGAACCTGCGTACAAACGGCCTTCGCGCTTTTGATATCGAAGAGGGCGATGAACTGGCCTGGGTTATGCGGAGCACCGGCGACCAGGATATCCTCATGATTAGCCGAAAAGGCATGAGCATTCGATTCAACGAACACATGCTGCACGGTCGCTCGCGCGCAGCCGGCGGTGTTCGCGGCATGAATCTGCGAAAAGGCGACGAAGTCGTATCCGCGATGATCGTGGAGGAACCAGACCTGAGTCTTCTCGTCGTAGGCGAGAACGGCTTCGGCAAGCGAACTCCATTGTCCGAATATCGGCCGCAAAACCGCGGCGGATACGGCCTCATAACGATGAACGTCACCGCAAAGACCGGACCTGTCATCGGCGCGGAAATCGTCGAACAAGGTGACCAACTCGTCATCATGAGCACGCACGGAAAGGCCATCCGCCTTCGCATCGACGAAATTCGAACCGTAGGAAGAATTGCGCAGGGTGTCAAGCTCATCGATCTGACGAAGGGCGACCAGGTGGCGTCCATCGCTCGCGTGATAACCGAGAGCGACGACGGCGCCGAGTAAATGCGCTTTGTTATTGGCTACGCCAGGTCCCGAAGCGAAGGCCTAATTTACGAGCAGCTTTTGCGCGACCGCGGCGTCCCCGCTTTCTCAGAACTTGGCTATGCCTTCGGAGAGTTCAGTGAATCGGCACAGTGTCGAATCTACGCCGAAGAAGATCTGTTCCGGCCCGAGCACGCGGACATCGTTCGCGAAGTCATGGGCCCAAACGCAGCCGACATAACGCTCGCGCGGTTTGGTGAAGACAAGCATCGAGAGGAGAAGCTCAACTATCCCGTCGCCTGGTTTGCAGACGAGGACGCCGCCGAGCCGTTCGTTCAAAAGCTCGTCGAAGAGGGCCTTCAGGCTTGGGCGAGCCGCGTAGACGACGCGGGCGATACTCCCGTCGGCCTATTTATCGTCGCCGAGCAACTAACGGAGGAAATCAAGTCCAAGCTGCGCTCTATCCTTGGAGATGCCCTCGACGATGCGGCGATCAGCGGCTAGGGCTATACTAATTTCCTGCGATAAACGCACACTTTTGGAGGAAAAAATGCCGGACGAAAACATAAACAAAGCAAAAGACGCCGCGGGCGATATGCTCGAGGATGCAAAGGAAGTTGCCGAGAACCTTTGGGAAAAGGCCAAGGACCTCGGCGAACAAGCCAAAGATCGCTTCGACAAAGCGATGAACACCGATGGGAAAACGAAAGACGGGTCCGACGACACCCGGGACATGGTCGAAAAGATCAAAGATGCCGTCACGGGCGACAACGTCGACGATAAGACAGGGAAAGAGATCGACTAACCTTAGTTACCGACTCTTTGTCGTCGGGGTAAGTTAGCGGGAAGATGGCTGCACCTGTCCGCGACCCCGGCACGCCCCTGCGCCGCTTCGTCGGTTGCGGACTGATCGGGTGTTTGGCGGTCTTTGCCATTTGCGGCTACATTCTGTATCGCGCGGTCGCCGGAGCAGGAGGATTTATCGCGGCGCTCACCGGAGATCGCTCCGAAACTTTCGCCCTGGCAAGCCCGCGGCGGTTCGACCCGCTCAAACAGTTCGAAGCTATTCACAGGAGAGTTGGCCAGAAGGCGCGGCTGGTAAGCATTCGCGCCACCGGAGTTCGCCCCGACGGCACGATGGACCTTACCGCCAACTTCACGCCAGCCCCGCGCGCAACCTATGAATTCTTTGCCATCACCACGAAGGATGCGGCCAAAATGCCGCCAGTCGGCGCAGGACGGCGGCCGCACGATGTCTGGGCCGAGCAGATCACGGCGGATTGCTATCGACCCGGAACCCGTTCCCGGATAACGAAAATTAGCGGCAACCTACGTTCAAGTTACTACCGAGTTAATCAAGGTGTAACCATAGATCGGCGCGACCCCGCCATGATCGATCCTGATACGGCCGCTCCCGATCCGACGCTTACCACAGAGGAGATGTGGAAGGAGGCATTGGGAAAGGGAGCGAACAAGGACGCCGTCGCAACTATCGAGTACGATTCAAACGGTTACAGCTTCACGATTTCAGGCTCGGGCTACGTTCTGCGCTGGAAGCCAGATGGAAGCTTCGAGCCCAAACAATCCTCGTATCCGAAATAAAAATTTGATGTCCAGCGCACCCCTTCTAATCGTCGACGGCGATAACCTCGCCCATCGCGCCTACCATTCGACGCCGAAGACCGTCCTCGGCGCCGACGGCAAAGTCATCAATGCCGTCGTCGGTTTTTTCGGAATGCTCCTAAATCTTTGGACGCAGGAGTCACCGAGGCAATGCTTCGTCGCCTGGGATACGCTTGGAACCGACACCTACCGTAATCGGCTGTGGCCGGCATACCAAACGGGCCGCGTTTTCGAGCCCGACATTGTGCGCCAACTCGACCTTTTGCCCGAAATCTGCCGAGCTTTCGCATTCGGCGTTGCCAAGCAAGCCGGCTGCGAAGCCGACGACCTTATGGCCTCCGCGGCTAAGGCCGAAGTGCGCCAAGGCGGAGCCGCCCTCCTCTATACAACGGACCGCGACGCTTATCAATTGGTGAATGAACAAATAACGGTTCTCTCTCCTCGGCGCGGCTCGCCGGTGCCCGACCGCATCGGTCCGCGAGAAGTGGTGGAGCGTTTCGGCGTTTTGCCGCAGCAAGTTTGCGATTTCAAGGCGCTGAGCGGCGATGCCTCCGACAAAATCCCAGGCGTCCGGGGCATCGGCCCGAAATCCGCGGCAGCCCTTCTCCTCAAACATGGCAGCCTCGATGCTATCCTTCCGACTCTCCAACGCCCTGAAGACGCAAAAGCCGCCATGCTGTTTCGTGAAGTGGTTTGCATGCAAGACGAGATAAAAGTTGCCCTACCTTCAAGCGCGCCCGAATGGAAGCGCGGAGCTGAGGTCCTCCGCGCCCTGGGAGCAGAGCGCTCCGCCGAGAGGGCAGCCGAGTTTGCCGCATGACCTTCTCATCGATTCTCGAGTCCCTGCCCGTACCCGCGCAAGCTGCATCTGACAAGGATCAGGAGATTCGCGCTCGCGCTGTTCTTGCACTTCTGATCGAGGCGGCAAACCAATCGGACGCGGTAGGTCCGATTGCAAGTACCGCCGACAAGTGTCCCAATTGCGGAAAAGCCGCACCCTCCGCACGATCGCCGTATTGCTCGGACGATTGTCGCTGCGAAGCGGCATTCGTTCGCCAACTCCGAGCGGCTATTGCCAATGGAAACATCGTAGACCGGGAACGCCAGGTTTTCCTGGGACAAGCTTTTTGGTTCGTGCTCGGCGGAGGCCGGCCTCTGAGGCAAAGTATCGCGCCGCAGTCTGCCCTGAAACAGGTTTTCAAAAGAACGCACGGCAAATGCGAAATCTGCGGAGCCCCCGCGACGACCGTGGACCATACCGGCAGTGGGTGAAACCGTCCGATCAATTTGCGCGCGGTCTGCGCGTCTTGCTCCACTACGGTTCCCTTCGGTGATCGCAGGTTCTTGGCGACGAAAAGCGTTCGGCATCACGTCATGTCGCTTGCAGCGCGCGTGGCGTCGCCGAACCCTGTCCGGATTTGCGACGACCATAGCGATTGGGACTGGCGGAAATACGTCGCGCAGCGAAAAACCATAGCTTGAAATAAATGCAAAGCGATTCGGCTCTCCCCAAACATAGAGATGACTAAACGCTGGAAAAAACTTTGGTTATTACTTGGGTTGTCGCTGTCAGCGATAACCGGCACGTTCCTTTATATTTACGCGCTGCCGTGGATGCCGCATTTCGCGTTTCTCAAAGGCCAAAGAGTCGAATATGAAACAAACCTTGGGCTCGGCGGAACCGTTACTTTCTGCTACAACGTGCAGAGGCCGTTTGCGGCGTACCATAAATTAGTGGATTCCGAATTGCGCGCCCGCGGATATATTGTCCTTAACAAACGAGACAATTGGATAGACTATTCGAACGGAGACTCGGATAATCCAATTAGCATCACGATTGACAAAGGTCGGATCACCGGAAAGCACTTCTACTTTGACGGTGACTGGCTCGAGACGGATGACGATCCGAAGTGGACAAACGTAACGATAACGGCGCTTGATGCTCGCACGTATCTTCGCATTCATCTCACCGGTAGTTGACGGCGTCGATATAACTTAGCCTTCAAAAGTCACCCAACGTATGGTTCAACGCCCGCTCGACAAGCGGGACTTTCGGCAAAGCCTCGGCTTCCGCCCGCGTAAACCACTGCGCCAAGTCCGTGCTCCCATCCGTTTCCGATCTCAACGCTCCTCCGGTCCGATGAGTGCGATAAATTATCCGGAACACGTGCGCGGGCGTCTCCTGCTCCGCGTAGGAATCCGAATCCACCGCGACGAGATCTTCGATGCCAATTTCCAAGCCCGTCTCCTCGATCATTTCACGTCGAAGCGCATCCACCGGCGTCTCTCCAAACTCGACTCCACCGCCCGGCAAAGTCCACTTGCCGCCAGCCAATTTCACGCTTGGCGAAATCCTGCAAAGAAGGACCTTCGCATTTTCCACCAAAAGCCCATAGCTGCTGACGCGGACGACATAGTTCACCGCTTTGCGCCCAGCAATTGATCCAGCGTCGCTTCCATGGCCTTTTGCCAAATCGCATAACCTTCGGCATTGGGGTGTAGCAGGTCCGGCATCAAAGCAGTTCGCAACTCACCGTTCGACGAAAGAAAATATTTCCCGATATCCAGATAATGTACGTGCTCACCGGCAAAATGCGAGATCGTCGAATTTATTTGGTTTACGCGAAGCCTTAAAGGATCGTCTTTCGTCTGCGCACGCGGGAAAACTCCGAGTAGAAGTATCTCGGCGGAAGGAATCTTCTCTCGCAGGGCGTCCACGATCGCCTTTACTCCCTGGGCCGTTTCCTTCGGTGTAACGCTTCCGGCGCCAACATTGTTCGTGCCGATCATAATAACGATAACTTTCGGACTAGAGCCCACGAGCTCGCCATTCGCCAACCGCCAAAGCACGTTTTCCGTGCGGTCGCCGCTAAACCCGAAGTTCGCGGCTTTGCGGGATGCGTAGTAATTGTTCCAAACTTCTTTTCCGGTGCCTTCCCATCCCTGGGTGATCGAATCGCCTAAAAAAGCCAATTCAAACCCTCCCTTGCGCGTTGTTTCGATACAGTTCTCGTGCCGCAGCTTCCACCAGTCTTCGTTCATTCTCGACAGTGGATCAGTTGGAGAGTGCGCCTGGAGCAGTGCCAGCGATAACAAAGCCGTTAGAGCAACCATGCCAATATTATGCGGCGAAAACTACCATTTGTACGGATCGTCCCCGCGGGACCACAAATAAGAAACGAGTTGCCCGACGTGATACCACTCGTGCTGAGCGATGCTCCGAAAATTCTCGGCTAGAGGCACTTCCCGTTGGTTAAGCGATTCAAACCACCCTTCGGGCATTGGGACAAAGCCCGCCAGATCCTCTTCGCTCAAGGAGTCGAGGTAACGCAGCGTTTCCCCTCGAACGTCCGTAAGTGCTCTCCTCAGCCCCTCGATGCTCTTTCCCTCCTCTCCGAAATCATTTGCGACTTCGCCGGAAAGCTGCTTGCCCCGCTTCAGCAACGCCAACAACTGCCGCTCCGTTCCGGCAATTTCCCGCAACTGGCCGCCGACCGTCCGCATCCCTTCCGTCGGAGCCCAGTCTAGGTCCGCGTCCGTAAGCCGTCCCAGCGCATCATTTAGGTCGGCCCGAACTACCTCGAGCCGACCCTTGATAAGATCGTGGATCGATGGGTGCATCGCCCAGTATAGCGCGCTAGGGTGCCATCGTCCACTTGACTTGATCGATCTTCACGGTCCACGGCGACGGCGATATCGTTCCGTCCTTTCGGTACGACACGCGGCCGCGCAAATGCCCGTTTTGAAGGAATCGCGACGTGTTCTCTCCGAGGTTGACGTCGACGACGCCATCGCTCGTACCGATGATTCGCGAATCGACGGAAACCCACCCACCAGTCGTGTAGTCGAAAAGTTCGATGCTCTGCCGAATCTGCGTTCTAGAGGCGGAACTTTCGATCTTGAATTGCAAGACCGAGGCAGAATTCGCACTGGTCGTACCATCGATCTCGACCTCTATCGGCGCCTGCAGAGGCGTGACCGTACGGCCGAGGCCGAGGTTCAGCGAATCGTCATCGCTGTTTACAAGCTCCGGAACGCCTCCAGAAATCACATTGCCACGCACAAGATTGAAACCGCTGGGCGCCCCATACTTGACTGTAAATGGATCGAAGATGGCACGCTGATACGGTACGCCATTTTCGGCTCCCGAATAAATTATCACGCCGCTCATCCATTTAAGAGAGCTCACACCGGCGGCCTGGCCCAGCACCTTGACGCTTGCGCCGGTTTCCGCGTTTAAGAAATTTATTGCACCAGCGCTGGAAGTGGCCAAATGTTCACCATTAGGCGAAAACGCCAGTGCCCTTCCGCCGACGGTGTATAGCGCAACGCCATTCTGGCTAATTCTTCGAACGCGATCTACTATGCCAAGGTCGCCGTCGACCGCAACTAGGTCATTATCGGGGGAGAACACGGCATGGGTCGCCGCACTTGGCAGTCGGAACATCACGTCATGCGAAGCCACGTCGACAACTTCAGTGTAACTGTAGGGCAATTTGACCGAAATTGCCAAATACGTTTCCTGGTCGGATATCTGAGCCCATGCGCGAAGACCCGATCCGTTAAAAGTCTCGCCCGGAAAATTGCTAATCGTGCCATCGGACAGGTTTGTGAGAACGACACCCCATGTCGTTTCGTTGGTGCCCTTTGCGTCGTAAAAGCTCGACACCGAAGCCGCAACGCCAGCTGGGCTTATCGACGAGACCTCTCCTGCTACGGCGCGATCGCCGTTCTGGTTTCCAGTTGCTGCGTCAAATAAAAGGACCGTGGAGTCGTCTTCTCCGTCGGGGTCCCCGAATCGCCGCACGCTCGCAAGCTGTTGGCCATTGTCGAAAAATGAAGCCACTTCAGTTCTGGTCATGCCGCAAGTATCAGTTATTTCGGGATTAATCAGGTTCGATAAGTAGTAGTACGGTTGAAAGTCGCCGTCTACCTCAACAAACCGGTCGGCCGATTTCGAAGCGCACAACAACGGCCCGGCAATAGCCGGAAATGTGCCTAAGCACGAGCCGTCGCTGCGATAACGAACGAGTTCGCGCCCTTGGGTGTTCAATAAGCATTCATATGTGTCCCCAACAAATTTGGCGCCGAAGTTCCCCGGCACCTCCCCAACGACGCGACCGTCGTCAAAAAACGCGCCGTTTGTTCCAGAAGCGTAAATTATCCGCCCGTCCCTGGAATACCTAATCCAATCTATATCTTGTCCCAGGTCCCCCATATTTACGACGACCGAACCGTCCGCTATGTCCCAGATGGTAACGCTGCTGCCTGTTCCCCCTGCAATTTCATGCCCGTTTGGCGAAAATGCAAGCGCAAAAACCACCGACGTATTAATTGTCCTAACGATCGTTCCGGTATCTGAATGAACTATTTGGATATCGCCCACATGAGTCCTACCTGCGATAAGGCTGTCATCCGACGAAATTGCCGCACGCCCGATTCCAGCATACGTGTGGAGAATTTGGCCATCGAGCCCATACTTACGCAACTCGGGCGAAGCATGTCCGGATGGGCCGATAATCCATTTACCGTTATGAGAAAAGACGGCTGGTTCCAACCCTATAATGCCCGTCGACCACACTTGGACCCCACCATTGACGTCGTACATGGCTAGCCGATGATTGTAAACGCCGTCATCCCCTGTGCCCACCAAAAAGTGACCATCCGGGGAGAAATCCATGCTTTCGATGAAACCCGGAAACCGCCGCACCAAATTGCCGGAGCTAAGACGGCGTATAGTGATGCTGCTGCCAGAACCCATGGCAACCAAGTCCTGAGCGGCACAAATCGCGAAGCCCTTGGTAGGCGGATCCGTCGAGCCGAGTCGGCTCCAAATAATATCAGGCGACGCCTGACCCAAAACAGCACAAGGCAATAGATAAATTACGAGACCAAGAAATGTAGTTTTCATAAATCGTTTTCCTCCACGTTATGGCGCCATCGTCCACTTGACCTGATCGATCTTGACAGTCCACGGAAATGCCGAAAGTCCGCCATCCTTTCGATAGGAAAGCCGCGCGCGCACATGCCCGTTCTGCAGGAATCGCGACGTGTTCTCCCCGAGATTCACATCGACGACCGCGTCCGAGGTGCCGAGGTTTCGCGAATCGACCGGCACCCACGCTCCAGCGACGTAGTCATACAAGTCGATTATCTGTATTATTTGCGTTCGCGTTGCGGAGCTCTCGATTTTGAACTGAAGGATTGAGACCGAATTTGCGGTCGTCGTCCCGTCGATCTCGACCTCTATCGGCGCCTGAAGCGGCGTGACCGTCCGGCCAAGTCCAATATTCAACGCCTCATCGTCGCTGTCCACAAGCTGCCCCACCCCGCCGGAAATGACGTTGCCGCGCAGGATAGTCAACGCAGAGGGTATCGCGTGCTGCACGGTAAAAGGATCGAACATCGCACATGTGAAACGGTTTCCGCGTTCGGCGGTACAAATGATGAATCCCTTTCGCCACTTCACAGAGTCGACATAGTAAGGCAAAGCGAATGACAGTTGCTCTGCGCCCGTTTCCGTATCGGCAAAGCTTAATTGAAAGTCTTCGAACGTTATAAAGTGTGTTCCGTCCGGAGAAAATGCGAATAACGGTCCTGGCAAATCATACAGAAACTCACCCCGTGATAATGAATACATCCAGTTATCCGGGTAATCCTGGATAGCGACATGATCATCATCGGACGAAATGGCGTATGCCACCTTCTCAGGTTCCACATACAAGAGCGTATGACTCTTTCGATCCCAGATACGGCTTAGTTGGGCGTCGTTAGCCCACTCGTTGGTGGCGAATAAACTTCCATCCTCGGACAAAACACACTGTGCGAGACCGCCACCCGAGTCGAAGTAGTCGTAAAATCCTGTATTGAGATCGAGAACGCTGACGAGGGAATAGCTTCCGTGCTCGTCATAATCATTTTCCGCTACGCCACAGAGTTCGATGCCCTTGTAGGTCATTGGGGAGCCATCCACCGCGCGACTTTGGACTAGTTTCCCTTGGTCGAGATCCCAGGTGTCCACCCAGGCCAATCGTCCGACGACTGCATGAGTTCCATCCGCAGAAAATGAGGCGCTCGAAACGTAGTTGCCGAGGTACAGCCCTGGCTCGCCAGTCAGCAGGTCGCAGCAATAGGCTTGAGCATCCCCAAGTGTTCTCTGGATAAAGCAACCCGAGTCCGATGCGGCAAGGCACATCTCCCAAGTTTGGCCGGTATGTGACCACAAGATATCCGGCGAACCCTGGCCAACCATCGCACAGGGCACAATAAGCAAAAAAGAAAGCAGCAGGTAGCGACGTCTCATGGAAATACTCCTTGAGTGGCGGCTCCGCAGCAGTGGGGTCGTCGCTCGTATGTACTTAGACGAACGACTCGCCTAAAAGGTTCACCGCTACAAGTCCTCTCCCAGGCCGGGGCCGTAAAACCGCTTGATAAAAGCCTGAAATTCCGGCTTTTGCGCGATTGGCCGCCACCAATTCTGTCGGTGCGCATACCAATCGATAGTCTCCGCGATGCCCTGCTCGAACGGCACGACCGGCTTCCATCCGAGCCCGCGCAGCTTTTCCGAGCTCATGCTATAGCGAACGTCGTGCGCCCCGCCACGCGGATCCGCGATATATTTGACAAGCTCCTCACCCTTGCCCAACCGATCGAGCAGAATCCGAACGATTTCGACGTTCTCCCGCTCGTTCGTGTCGGAAATATTGTAAACCTGGCCCGGCTCCCCCTTGCGCAAGGCCGCGTCGATGCCAGAGGCATGGTCGAGAACGTGTATCCATTCGCGTACCTGCTTCCCTTCCCCGTAGACCGGTACTTTCTTATCGTCGATGAGCCTGGTCGCGAAAAATGAAATCAATTTCTCCGGATATTGATACGGACCATACGTGTTCCCTCCGCGAGTCACGAGTACCGGAGTCTGGTAAGCGACAAAGGCCGCCCTGCACAGGAGATCGCCGGATGCCTTGCTCGCGCTATAAGGCGTGTTCGGGCTCAGCGGAGATTCCTCTGTAAACGTCCCGGTGGCGGTCGAACCGTACACCTCATCCGTCGAAACATGCACGATTCGTGGCACCCGCATCTCGCGAACAGCCTCCAATAGATTGTGCACGCCAAAAACGTTCGTCTTTAGGAAATCGCCTGCTTCGAGGAGACTGCGATCGTTGTGCGTCTCCGCCGCGCAGTCGATAATCGCCTCGATATGGTCGTCGTGAATAATTCGCCTAACGGCATCATGATCCTCTATCCGGCCCTGGTGAAATCGAAACCGCTCGTTTGGCTCAAGGTCTTCGACCGTGCTCAAATTGCCGGCATAAGTCAAGGCGTCGAGAACCGAAACCCGGTCTTCGGGATATTTTTCAAGCAGCAGCCGGCATAGGCTGCTGCCGATAAATCCCGCGCCGCCCGTAACGAGAATATTCATCCGAGCAAAAAGCGGGAATCCGAGTCTTCTTCATGCCGAATTTCGTCGACGGGCTCCTTCTTCCCCCAGCCGGCATAAAGTCGATTGGGGAAATTGAGCACGAAAGCATCCGCATCTCCGACATTCTTATAGGCATGCACGACGCCCGGTGGCACGGTAACAAAAATCGGCGCACTTTCGCCTACATCCATCGCAACGGCGTTTTCCTCGTGTCCCTCGCGCGTCTCCCACAAATACAAACGGAATGTTCCAGAGAGAAAAACAAAGCCATCCGTTTGGTCCCTATGCTCGTGCGGCCCCCTTGCCACGCCCGGCTTCGTCACGCTCAGATATCCCATCGTTGGCTCGAAGCCCTCAGGAAGCTCGTCGTCGCGGTAAAGCTCTACCAGCCAGCCTCTGGCGTCGGAATGCTTCCCGAGCTCGCGCACGAAAACGCCCGGCATTATTTCCTTGATTTCGCCCACCTCGAAATTATGCCCGCTTTAGCGCCTTGTCGATGCGAAGCTTCAAATCCTTTCCATGCAAGACCGTCATCGAGTCCTTCGAGCGATTCGCAGCCAACCGCTTCGAGAGGTCTCTCAGCTGCTTCGCGGCGAGCATGCGCGCATCCTCTTCGATCATGCCGGGACGCGCCGTGGCCTGCTCGATCAGGCCATCGACCAGGAACCGCTGCAGGTCTCGCCGAAGCGGGCCGATCGCGCGCATGGTCCCGATTTCCGAAAACACTGCACCATCCACTTCGTCGTACAGCTCTTGCAGCGTGAAGGGTTTGGCCTGGCTCCTTGTCTTATAGGCATTGTTCGCGACGCGGTCGATGGTGTCGCCCGACAAAACCGTCGCCAAAACCATTGCCTGCGCCGAAGTAAGCAGCGTTTTTATCGGAAAGTCGGAATATTCGCCGTTCGGGTCGGAGGATAAATTGAGCAGAATCCGCGGGCTCAGCTTGAACGCGTCTTCGGACAGCAGCTGCCGCGCGATAAGCTGGATTGCCTGCCGCTGAAGCGCCGGATCTACGGGAGCAAGCGTTGGCTTCTCCCCCGCATCTCCAGCGAAATTTCGCCGCCCCGAAACGCCGCCGACGAACCTCGCGGCGTCGAGCGACTGCATCACGGTCTGAACGATCGACGCATTAACAATCCTCGTCAGGTCGCTGTACGGCCGGCCGGGCTTCGGGAACATCTTGTCGGCCTCCCCGAGCAGCTTCTTCGCTATGCCAATCGTTAGCGCCGCGTTCTCTATCGGATTTTTCGAATGGTCGAAGCGTACGACGTACGGATCGAAGCTGTCCGCGTTCTCGTCGGTCATGTAAAGATTTCCAGGAAGCGCGCCCTTCGCGGCAATTTTCAGCAAATAAGGATGCTGCCCCTCCGCGGTTTTTCCGGGTACATCTCGATATCCGTATTCGATGGCGAAAATATCATAGGGCCCGATGGAGCGTGAGTAAAAGTCGCCCTTCCCTTTTGCCACCGCCGGCATGTTCACCGGCACGTAGTCCATAACGCTCGCGCTGTTGCCGACTCGGTTCGTAACGGACTGGTCCGCAAGGTCCGCATCGGAAAGATACGTGGACGCGACGAAGTTATGCCGCAGACCGAAGCAGTGCCCGGCCTCGTGGCTGATGACATCGGAAACGAACTCGCAAATATATTCGTCGCGATTCCGAGACGTCCCGGGAATAGTGGAAAGAGCGGCCCACGCGAAAGCCGCCGATTGCAGTTTGCCTTCCGCCAACCGGCACTGCACCCCGGGGTTCAAAAAGGGCTGCTTCGCCTTGATGGGAGCCGCAGGCGGTTGTCGCGTAAACTTCTTCAAAGACGACGCCAATGAGCCTTGCGCCGGCGCCGTCAGCCACTGATACTCAAGCCCCACGTCCGCGATCATGCTTGCGTCGAGCGAGATGCAGGCATTCCGAATTTCACCGGTAAATGGGTCGGTCAACACCTGGGCGACCGCATAGGCGGCCTTTTCCGATTGAATAATTCGCACGACGTTATAGCGCATATCCGCGTGATCCCAATCCGCGCCTTCGGGCTTCATCTTTACGACGACGGCATTCTTATATCCGATCGCCTCAAATGCCTTATTCCATCTCAAAATTCCGTCGGCGCACGCCTTGCGATATTTCGGCGGAACGCTGTCATCGATGTACCAAATGATCGGCTCGACCGGCTCGCTCAGCGCCGCGCTCGGATCTTTTTTCTTCAGATTCCAGCGATAAATAAGCCGCGTCGTCTTGTCGAGGTCCATGATCTTCGCATGGTCGAAATAATCCTGCGTAAAATAGCCGACTCGGTCGTCGGCCTCCCGCGAAATAAAACCGTCCGCCCGCTGCGGATACATTAAATAGGTGACGGCGAGAGGAAGGCTGCGATCGTCCGCCAAATGGCTCTTTCCCCCGCCGCCTAAAATCGAAGCGAGGCCTGGCGGCATGTCGCCAGAACCACCCGCGCTCGGCGAATTGAAATACAGCTTCGTTCGGACAACCACGTTCTCGGGAAATGCCTTGACCTCGGAGACCGACGACATGCCGCGGTCGAGCTGGTACGGCCGCGACATCGCGTCATTGACTTTCTCGTTCAGTCCGAAAACCGTTCCATAGAAAAGGTCCGTGAGCTTGACGAGCATCTTCTTAGTCTTCGGATTTTCGAACTCGATTTTGTAATCGTCGATCACTCCTTCGGGAAACGACCGCGAGGCCGCGATAGCCCATGGGCTGTCTTTGGCCCACCGCCAATTGAGGTTCGGCACCATAAGCCACATATCGTCGCCATGTCGCTCGAACCGAAACGCATCCGCATTGGTGTTCGCGTTCAAAGGCTCGCCTGCTTGTAGTTCATAGGGATTGACGCCGGATTGCAGTGTCGCTTGGAGAAACCAATACTTGCCCAGTTGTTCCGGCGAAAGCTCGACATAAACGTCGGTCTTGCCGTCCTTTTCCTTTGCATAAAGCGTGAACGCGCCCTCGAACTTCTTCGCGTCCTTCAGGAAGTCGTCGTACTTCTTGACCTTCTCCTTGATCTCTTTTTCGGGATCGTCTTTGGTTGGCTCCGCGGGAGTCTGGCCCTTATCCGGGACGAATTCATCCTGGCACATCGCGAAGCGCGCGAAAACAAGCAAAGTGGCTACTAAGTAAGCTCGAAACTTCATGGCATTTTTCTAACGCTATGATACACCGGCGGGGCAGCGGCACGGGCTCGATGCGAACCGTTACGGTAACGTTCTTGCCAGTAAGCAGTCGTGACCCAGGAGATCACCTGCCCCCGCCAACGGGCACCCATGCTACGGGGAACACGTCGGGGCCGCTGTCGACGTAGCCGACGATGACGCCATTCTCGTCGATTCCATAAGCGACCGACTGTTCGACATAGCCCAGCGGAACGAATTGTTGAAGGTCGAGCCGAGTGCCCGGGCGGCCGGACCATCTTGTCGCCCGCCCGTTCCCGAACGGCCCGCTCGCAAGTGGGTAGATCCGGCTGATCCCAACCTGGTAAACGCCGTTCGTTGCAAGCGCGAAGCCAGAACCGAGAAACGTGGGTTTCAGGGTGTTGGCGTCCCAAACCATGGCACCAAAAATCGAACCTCCAGCTATCTGATTTCCATGAATTCCACGTGCGGCCCCTCCACTCCGGGGATCCGGCAATGTAAGTAATCGCATGCTTTCTGGCGTTCCTCGCCAAAGGCATGGGTAGGAGCCTTCCAGTTGGCCCACTTGAACGTTTCCCCAGACGCCGTAGGCGTGCGAGGATTCATACCCACTGGGGTTTAAATCCACCAAGGATTCGGCGCTGCCGTGCCAAAGAATCGCATGTCCGACGCTTCCGTTCGGATCGGTTCCAGCTGCCCCAACCTGAGATTTGCCATCGGTTGCGTAGGCGGCTGTTCCTGCATAGTTGGCTGAATCGAGGTCGACAAAACTGCTCGCCGTCCCGTTCCATATCAGCGCATGTTGCCTGCCGCCTTTGAACGCTTCGCCCACTTGAAAACCTCCGCCGACACCCCTCACAATTGCGCTATCAAACCCCGGGGGCATGAGCCTCACATATTTGTCGTAGGGTGGCCCTTCCCACAAAAGCGGTCCGCCTCCCTGGAAGAACCCGGCGCCGACAATCTGCCCACCGCCAGCGCCAAGGGCCCATCCCTCGCCGCTCGCAGTCGGAAGAAAGACGACCCTATATTGCGCGAACGAACTGGCGGCGACGCCGAGGAACAATAGGACTGCTCTAATTTTCATCACTTGCTCCTTACGGCCCCACTTTCACATAGCGAGCAAGAAATAGTAAAGCTGTCTTTGCTTTCATAATGCTTCCTTACGCGCCTACCTTGATATAGCGAGCATACGACGGGATGCCATCGTCGATGACGAACAACATATAGTAGCCCGGCGGCGCCACCCCTCCACTTGCCGGTCCTGCCACGGTAACGCTGCTGCGGTTTCCCCTGCAGTCGGGATCGAAAAAATTGGCTGCTCTCGGCCGAAGCGGCGCTTATTTACGAATGCCCGTTGGGACCCAAGCTACGGGCAAAATATCCGGCCCTCTTTGGGCCCAGCCGACGATTACTCCGCTTTCGTCGATGCCCAGGGCGCGCGATTCACGGCAATATCCCGGCAAGAAATGATGCAGGTCGAATGCCGTTCCCGCTCGTCCAGACCAGCGCACTGCGCGCAGGTCGGTGAAAGGACCGCCCGCCCCGAACGCATACGCCGTTACGCCGACTTGGTAGGTCCCGTTTGTCGCATAAGCGGCGCCTGGCGAGCCCAAAGACGTACGTCTTAGCGTTCCCGCGTCCCAGATCGTCGCAACCCCGGATGATTCGCCAACGATCTGATCGCCACGGATTCCCAATGCGGCGCTGCCGAATTGGGGTTCGAAACTGGGCAGGCGTTTCATGCTTTCTGGCGTTCCTCGCCAAAGGCAAGCGTAATAGCCCTCCAGCTGGCCCACCTGAACGTCGCCCCAAACGCCGTAGGCGTGCGAACTTTCATATCCCACTGGGTTGAGGTCCACCAAGGAGTCGGCGCTCCCGCGCCAAAGAATTGCGTGTCCCACGCTTCCGTTAGGGTCCGTACCGCCCGCACCAACCTGAGATTTGCCATCCGTTGCCCACGCCCCCGTTCCGACGTAGGACGGTGAGTCGAGATCGACAAAGCTCTGAGCAGAGCCGTTCCACATCAAAGCGTGGTGGCGGCTATTCTTGGTACCGCGCCCTACCTGAAAGCCTCCGCTTACGCCAAAAACCTCTGCCCCATCGAAGCTAGGCGGGGTGAGGCGGACATAGCTGTCATAATTCGGTCCCTCCCAAAGAAGCGGCCCGCCGCCTTGGAAGAATCCGGTGCCGACGATCTGCCCGCCACCTGCCCCAAGAGCCCATCCCTCTCCGCTTGCAGTGGGCAAAAATATGACCTTGTACTGGGCGGTTGCGCACGAACAAACTGCAGCGAATAGTAAAGCTGTCTTTGCTTTCATAATGCTTCCTTACGCGCCTACCTTGATGTAGCGAGCATACGACGGGATGCCATCGTCGATGACGAACATCATGTAGTAGCCAGGCGGCGCCACCCCTCCACTTGGCGGTCCTGTCACGGTAACGCTGCTGCCGTTTCTCGTGAAATCGCAATTGATAAACCGCTGCCCTTGATCGAAGCCATGCGTCGTAGCATTCAGACGGATAAGGGTAACTTTCTCGATACTAGGCGTACCGCTCAAGGTAACCGAAAAGGTCTGGCCGTAATGCGCAACGGAATCCACGGATTGGACGACCGGCCGGGTCGAAGGATAATACGATGGGTAATAGATCCTTCCATTAAACTCCGTGTTGCTTCCCGCGCTCAGAACGCTCCCGTCCGGCAAGAGGCACGCCGTCGAATGGTACCAGCGGCGATCAGGCGACGGCATGTCGGCCGCGGTCGACCAAGTGCCGCTAATAGGATCGTAGATTTGGGTTGTCCGAACTGCATTTGCATCGATGGAGTGGTCTTCGGTGTAGGAGTGGTCGTATTTTGAACCGCCGACTACAAGGACCTTTCCGTCGGGAAGAAATACCAAATTGCAGTCCGAGGCGGCCTCGCTCATATCTTGCTTCTGCAGCCAATCTGGTGTCGTCGCGTCTTGGTCGTATTCCCATGTCTTTGGACTGGCGGGATATCGGTAAGTATTGAGAGTGCCCGGCACGAGCTCCTTCGTACCGTTCCCCCCGCATTTGATGATCTTTCCTTTCTTGATGGGCGAGCCCGCAGTCGCAGGAATCCAAAGAACCGCACCGCTGCCCTCGGATGGTATTTGGTTCCCCTTGGGGGAGTAAAGAAGAGTTGCGAAATCTAAAATGTGGGATCTCAAGCCCTGATTCGTTTCTTCATTTCGTCTGCGCTTACCAGCCCAAAAAACGTGCATCGACGAAGGGTCATGAATGGCAAACATGAAAGGATAATTGTCGCTGTCGAAATCCACGGGCTGACCGAAGTCGTCGAGACGCTTGGCGGCAATGTCGGTCCAAACCGGGTTGATTAGGCTCAGCCTTTCGGGAACATCCGCATAGCTTAGATTCTTGTCGACTCCTGCAACGGCGAAAAACGAGCCGTCAGAGAGCGGCACGACCGTAGCGTACCACCGGCCGTGGTTCATATCGTCGACCGACTGCCAACTCAGGGTGTCGTGCTTGAACAGACTCGTATCCTTGATGCCTGGAGGCGCGTCATCAACTTTGCTTCCACCGACAAAGATGACGTCTCCATCGCCTGTCCCGGTTTGCCCACAACAGAAATGCTCGACATCCACAAGCCGCATATCCACGTCGGGCAAAATCGTTTCTTGACCCGCCTCATCGATAAAATGAACCGTATGGCTCGGATTGGTATCCCATACGTAGGCTTGGGTGCACCGATGTCCCACCTCGTCCACGAAGGTATGACCGATCATGACTATCCGCCCCCATTGGTTTCCCGTCGCGGGCGGCATCATCGCCATGTGGATGGCTTCAAGCGCCGAGGGCCATTTGAGCGACGCGGCGCTGAGCGACGGCCCCCAAGTGTTGCCGGCTTGCGGCGTGGCAGTTGCGCACAGGGCCAGGATTGCAAAAACCGATACCGCCCCGATCACATATTTAGCTTTCATTTGAAACTCCTCGGGAAGCCCCTAAAGAACTCTTCCCATGAGCATGGTACATCATTTTCGCCAGAAGCGCGCAAAGAGTCTTCTGCATGGCCTGACCCCCAGGTCGAACTGGGCCACGAAGGTAACCTCATACCCGGCTTGAGACGTCAAAACGAACGTATGACGGTGGATACGGCGGCTGCTCCGCCGCGGCAATTCGACGAAGACCTCATCCTCATCGATCGATTTCTCGAAGGGGAGCGGGGCGCCTTCGATGCCATCTACGGAAAGTATTACGACCGGGTCTACGCCATCGCCAAAGGAATCCTCCTCGACAGCGAAGACGCCGCAGACGCCACCCAAGAGGCCTTTACGCTCATGCACCGGAACCTCCGCCGATTCCACCGGCGCAGCCGCCTCAGTACCTGGATCTTTCGCATCGCCGTCAATACGGCCATCCAGGAGACGCGCCGCCACAAGAACCGAAAGAAGACCGAAGCCATCGACCAGGCAGCCGAAGTCCCAGCGCCCACGATCGACGTCCCCGCGCCGGACCCCCGCGTCGAAGCCGCCATGCGAAATCTCAAGCCCGCCGACCGCGCCATCCTCACGCTCTTTTATTGGGACGATGCCACCGTCGCCGAGATCTCCGAAACGCTCGGATGCAGCTTGAACGCTACCAAAACGCGGCTTTTTAGGGCTAGGGAGCACTTCAAGGCGGCATATTCGCTAGGAGAGACCGGCGATGAATAAAGCTATCGAAGAATTGATGTGGGCCGTCGCCGAATCAGACGATCCAAGGGCAGAAGCCGATTTCATAGCGCGATACCCTCAAATGCGCGCCCAGCTCGCCACGCGCAAGGCCATGCACGAAGTCTTGCGAAACGCCAAGCCCGATCCCAGCGTACCTCCGCCATTTCGCGAATCCCGGCCCGTCGTCTCCCGAACGCGATGGCTCGTCCCCGCCGCGGCGGTTCTGCTCTTCGGCGTCGCCTTCGGAGCGTATTCGGTTACTCGAATGCTGACCGCCAAGCCGCCGCAGCCGGTCGTGCGCCGGCCCGTCCTCGCGCCCCAGCAGCGCCCCACCCAGCCTCAGGCCATCCCGCTGAACATCCCGCCGCAAAATGACGATCTTGGCGTCGCCCCACGCCCGGCACCGCCGTCCGAAACCGGAAACGTCGTCGTCGAAGCGGACAAGCTAACCCTCTTCTCCGCTATCGACGCCGTCCGCAAGCAGGCGCACATCCAGATCGAAGTGATGCCCGGCGTCGACGATTCGAAGCTCATCGCAGCCGCCAACCGACCCGACGGGACGCTCTCCTTGGCGCCCAAAGACCTTCTCGACTTGGCCGAAGCCGGCGCGCCGATAAGGGTTTTCGATGCGGGACCCGACGGCTACTTGATTCTCCCCATGGATAAAGTCGAAAACGCCGACACCAGGCGCTCCGGCCAGCCCGAAGTGGCGCCCATGGATTCCGGCGAGGATGCGCCAAAAAGGCAGTCCGAAGCCAAGCCCAAAACGCAAATCAAGGACATGCGCCCCAACGATTAGCCCACCGGGAATCCGCCGCAGCGAACCGCTCGTATTAGTTCAATGCTTAAGACCAACCGTGCCGCCTTTACTCTTATCGAGTTACTGGTCGTAGTAGCGATCATCGCCATCCTCGCAGCTATCCTATTTCCCGTTTTCAACTCCGCCAAGGAAGCGGCCAAGCGAACCACCTGCTCGACCCATATGCGCCAGCTCGCCACGGGCGTCACGCTCTACACAGACGACGCGGACGGCTGCCTCCCGATGGGGACCAATTACGGCGTCCCGAGCGGCGACATCTATCGAATTTGGACGGCCCAAGTGTTTCCCTATGTGAAGGGCAAGCAGGTTTTCGTCTGCCCTGGAAGCGAGGGCAAATTCGGCGATACGTGGGCGACGCGCGGCGAGATGAACATCGGCTACACGGGCGTGACGGCCTATGATCCGGAAGGCTGCATCGAGGGCGAAGGCGACAGCGCCGGCTGCGAGGGCTTCACGACCATCGCAAACGCGAACAAGATGGAGGAGCCTTCGCGCACCGCCCTCTTCGCCGAAACGCCAGGCGGCGATTTGGCCCTGAAGTACCGCGGCTATACCTTCAGCCCTTACAACGGAATCGTGCATCCGTCAGAGTCTCGGCTAAGCCCGCCCATCACCTCCGACCGCGACGTCATCCCCGAGATGCAGTACCTCGAGCCCTCCCAGCTAAAACCCATCTGGTGCCGTCACAACCGAACCGGTAGAAACACTGGCACGTCGAGCATCATTTTCGCCGACCTCCACGCGAAACCACACTCCGCGAACTCCATCCTCGCGATGGACCGAGGCGCCAACATCATCTGGCGCTTTCGGTAAGCGGACGGCTTGGTATAATCCCAAAGCGTCGGGGCGTGGCGCAGCTTGGATAGCGCGCTTGCATGGGGTGCAAGAGGTCGCTGGTTCGAATCCAGTCGCCCCGACCACTTTTTTGCCTCCTGGGCAACTTTTTTTGCAGACTTTAGTCCTGAAATCGGTCCCCAACTCGTCATAATATACAAGTTGTTGCGAACGGAGCCACGGTTATCGGTTCCGACGAGACTTCGCGGCGACGGGGACAATTATGAAAAAACTAATAATGGGGGCAACCCTCTTTGCCATCGGGCTCGCGCTTGCGTGGGTCTTCGTAGGTCGCGCGGTCGATGAGCTGCGCAACAAGGACGGAGGATTCGGAGACGTCGACGGCGCCTCCCGCAGCCTGGATCTCTACAATCAACTCAAGCACGAATAAGCGCGTCTGAACGACGATTCTCGGCTGGCATATCCTCCGCTCCGTAAGGCGGGCACTCGAATCGGCTTGGCCCTCTGGCGCTGATTGCCGCCACCGACTGCCGCGCCGGCAATTAGCTAGGTATGGTGATGAAGTTATGAGCGCGTCGTTCTCCCGCCTTGCGCTCTTCTGCGGGGCGGGCCTGGCAACAGCAACCTGCCACGCGCAAGCCTTCAACGTCGACCTGGAGGTTTTCTCGGGCGGCGAAGGAATCGGCGCGGGTGCACCGTCTTCGAGTTTTGGTGCGGCCGCTAACCAGCGCGGTTATTGGAATGCGGCTGGCCTTCTAAGCACGCCATGGGCTCTTCGCAGCTTGCTCGGCCAAGATACAGCCGTGTCCCTAACGGCAGAGGGCGACCAAAAGGGAGACACTGGAGGTTTCTTTTTCAAAGGGAACACCGGGGATTACGCACGCCTGCTAAACGACGCCCAGAACGTGGCTCCGCAGGTCGACGGCGGCAGCTTGGCTTGTGTTTTTCGGGGCCTCAAACCAGGCGTCTACGAAATTTTCACATACGCCGTGAGTCCGATTGGCAACTATGTCGAAACGCCGGTTTATGTGCCTGGGGGAATTGGGGCTGAGACTCAGGTCGTAACCGGGCCAATGCCAGGGAACGCATTCAAATATCTCATAACACACAGTATTCATCTTGTCGACATCGATCCGCAGGAAGACCTGAGAGTAGAGTTCTATCAAGCGCCTAGTACCGACGTTCAATACGTAAATGGCTTCCAGATTGTCCCCGTCCCAGAAGTTCCAGGCTTGTTACCTGTCATTCTCGGCTGCGCCGTTCTGGTAATTGGCAGAAGGCGCATCTCTTAGACTGTTGCTATGCTGATTACTATTCCCAAAAGACATGGAGGAAATGCAAATGAAGAAAACGACTAAGATAGCATGCGCGCTCGGCGCGGCTGTCATGACAGCGGTTGCCAATGCTCAATTCTCAGAGCTTTGGCATCAAAC